>NZ_VSKN01000069.1:0-1522 GCF_008086185.1 Bizionia gelidisalsuginis | reverse complement strand
GGTAGCTTCAATTGGTGTAAAGAGCAATTGTTGAGATGAACGTTGAACCGCCGTATACGAGACCCGTACGTACGGTGGTGTGAGAGGCGCACTGGCAATCATTCGATTGTCAGCCGTCTACTCGATTGCCACACGTTTTTATTTCACGCTGATTAATTTTTGCAAGAATTCCGACAAGTCAGAAGTCTTTTTAATATCATTATCCGTTCCTATATTTATTAAAAGAGATTGGTTATTTACTGTTCCATAAACGATAAGTCGATAGGAAATTCCATTAGAATTTTTCATTTTAAATTTGTATCCATTCAATTCCGAACCATATGATTCGAGTTGAAATTCAGTCCGCTTTTTTATGCTTTCTTGTTCGCTGAATTGAGTGATAAATTGACTGGGAACACTTTTGAGCATTTCTGCTGTCAAATAAATCCATTGAATAGTAATTCCGTCACAATCTAATAATTCATATTCAGATTTTGCTTGGCAGTTTTCGGGAACAGCTATTTTCATATGAGCATAGCTTAATGAGTCAATTCTTTTTTCAGTTTGACCGTAACTATTGACAGCTATTATCATTATTATTAGCAAAATTATTTTCTTCATAATATTTTTTTTCAAATGTGTGGCAACGTTTATGTATAAGAATAGTTGCGGGTTTGTATGCGAGGATTTTCCGAAGGAAAATCAGACGTTACAAACACGCAACGACCTTTGATTAAGCACTAAACCGCAATTATTTTTATACGGTGTTAGGTGCAGTTTTTATTCCGTTTCTATTTTCATTTCCGTACTGCAAGAAGTTCCGCAAACTTTACAAATTCCGTCAACGTAAATTTTTCCGTTAAACTCATATTCGATTGGACAATTCAATCCAGTATCAGCTTTTTTACATTTTCCGCAATAATTATTTTCGGTAATCCATTCTTGCTCGTCGGAATCTCTTTCTTTAAAATTCTTTTCGAGTCTTTGGTAAACAACGTTTTTTAATTCTCTCGGCTTATCATTCGGCTTGGTTTTTTCAAACATTTCATTAATTCCATATTCCCAAGTAAAATCCGCAATTATTTCAGTTCCAGCGACAGCACAATCTTCTATATCATCTTCGGTTGCTGAATAATCTAAAATACACAACCATTGAACTTCTTTGTCTTTCAATTCAATGGATGCTTTTCGTAAAGATTTCGGCGTATTTCCTCCGAGTGCTCTTTTCGCACTACTTTTTAAAAATTTATTTATGTTATTCCCGAAGTTCATCGTTTTCTCAAATTGCACCTAACGTTTATGTATATGGTTTGTTGCGTGGTTTAAGCAACTAATTTAGTAAATAATTACAGACAAAGAAAATCCGCGAGGATTTTCGCAAGTAGGCAAGAAGCCAGCAATAAATTATATACGGTGTTGTGTACAGTTATTTTTTCAGATTATCAAATGTCAAAATCACTTTCGGGCTTTGAGCATCCATAAACATTTTACTTCTTCCAAATAGGCAAATCTTTCCGATTTCATTAAACACGTTATGTTCTCC
>NZ_VSKN01000068.1:0-1537 GCF_008086185.1 Bizionia gelidisalsuginis | reverse complement strand
AGGGGCAGAATGATAAATTTAGATAGAGGGTCGTAAGCCTAGACTTTTTTGTTTCTTTTTTGGGCAATGCAAAAAAGAAAAAGAATAATAAGCCAGATCAATCTTAAAGTCCCAGCACACACTATTTAAACCAAAATCAAAACCATTATAAAAAGTAAAGAAAATTATCTAATTACGTTCAATTTCCTCCCTTTAGGGTTGGGGTAAAGAAATTGAGATAGGCACTATTTAAACCAAAATCAAAACAATTATAAAAAGTAAAGAAAAACATCTAATTATATTCAAATGCTGACCCCGGCCTATCGAGCATCTATCGTAAAATTTGAAATGAAGGCACCGTAAAATTTTAGGCTGTTTGAGCTAACAAAACGTATGAATTGATAACAGATCTCTCCAGCGAGTTCCTAAAATTTAGGGGCCGAATGATAAATTTAGATAGAGGGTCGTAAGCCTAGACTTTTTTGTTTCTTTTTTGGGCAATGCAAAAAAGAAAAAGAATAATAAATACAAACACTTTATCGAAACGATATCAATCTTAAAGCACCAGCTCACACTATTTAAACCAAAATTAAAACAATTATAAAAAGTAAAGAAAACGATCTAATTACGTTCAATTTCCTCCCTTTAGGGTTCGGGTAAAGAAATTGAGATAGGTACTATTTAAACCAAAATCAAAACAATTATAAAAAGTAAAGAAAACCATCTAATTATATTCAAATGCTGACCCCGGCCTATCGCCGATCTATCGTAAAATTTGAAATGAAGGCACCGTAAAATTTTAGGCTGTTTGAGCTAACAAAAATTAGGAATGGATAACAGATCACTCCAGCGAGTTCCTAAAATTTAGGGGCCGAATGATAAATTTAGATAGAGGGTCGTAAGCCTAGACTTTTTTGTTTCTTTTTTGGGCAATGCAAAAAAGAAAAAGAATAATAAGCCAGATCAATCTTAAAGCACCAGCACACACTATTTGAACCACAATCAAAAAACTACACACTCCTAGTTTATAACAACATTCTAATTCCTATTAATCAATTAGTCTTTCTAATGTTCATTTTTTCCATTGATGAAAAAACGAACCAAAAAAATCTAGGCTGATTTTAGTACGCTTGAAAACCGCGTAAAACCCTTATCGTGCGGATGGCAACCGCACCGCTAGGCCATCCTCCACTGCCAGCCGCTGCGGCTTTTACTTGTTTTACTACGCCTACGAAAAGTAGGCCATTTCAGATTTAGGTACGAATTAGATTTTAAAACGTTCTAATTGTGTTCAATTCCCACCCTTTAGGGCTGGGGTAAAGACATTGAGATAGGCTCTATTTGAACCACAATCAAAACCATTCACTGTTTACCACTCACTATGAACTTTTTAATGAAAAATTCACTTAAAAACTACCCCGGCCTATCGAAGATCTATCGTAAAATTTGAAATGAAGGCACCGTAAAATTTTAGGCTGTTTGAGCTAACAAAAATTAGGAATTAATAACAGATCACTCCAGCGAGTTCCTAAAATTTAGGGGCAGAATGATAAATTTA
>NZ_VSKN01000067.1:0-1558 GCF_008086185.1 Bizionia gelidisalsuginis | reverse complement strand
CATTTTTTCCATTGATGAAAAAACGAACCAAAAAAATCTAGGCTGATTTTAGTACGCTTGAAAACCGCGTAAAACCCTTATCGTGCGGATGGCAACCGCTGCACTAGGCCATCCTCCACTGCCAGCCGCTGCGGCTTTTACTTGTTTTGCTACGCCTACGAAAAGTAGGCCATTTAAGATTTAGATACTAATTAGATTTTAAAACGTTCTAATTGTATTCAATGTCCACCCTTTAGGGTCGGGGTAAAGACATTGAGATAGGCACTATTTGAACCACAATCAAAACAATTCTAAAAAGTAAAGAAAACCATCTAATTATATTCAAATGCTGACCCCGGCCTATCGAGCATCTATCGTAAAATTTGAAATGAAGGCACCGTAAAATTTTAGGCTGTTTGAGCTATCAAAAATTAGGAATGGATAACAGATCTCTCCAGCGAGTTCCTAAAATTTAGGGCCGAATGATAAATTTAGATAGAGGGTCGTAAGCCTAGACTTTTTTGTTTCTTTTTTGGGCAATGCAAAAAAGAAAAAGAATAATAAGCCAGATCAATCTTAAAGCACCAGCACACTCTATCTGAACCAAAATCAAAACAATTATAAAAAGTAAAGAAAACGATCTAATTGTATTCAATTTCCTCCCTTTAGGGTTGGGGTAAAGAAATTCAGATAGGCTCTATTTGAACCACAATCAAAACCATTCACTGTTTACCACTCACTATGCACTTTCTAATATTCATTTTTTCCATTGATGAAAAAACGAACCAAAAAAATCTAGGCTGATTTTAGTATGCTTGAAAACGGCGTAAAACCCTTATCGTGCGGATGGCAACCGCAAGCTAGGCCATCCTCCACTGCCAGCCGCTGCAGCTTTTACTTGTTTTACTACGCCTACGAAAAGTAGGCCATTTCAGATTTAGGTACGAATTAGATTTTAAAACTATCTAATTATATTCAATTTCCTCCCTTTAAGCTCGGGGTAAAGAAATTCAGATAGGCTCTATTTGAACCACAATCAAAACCATTCACTGTTTACCACTCACTATGCACTTTTTAATGAAAAATTCACTTAAAAACTACCCCGGCCTATCGCCGATCTATCGTAAAATTTGAAATGAAGGCACCGTAAAATTTTAGGCTGTTTGAGCTCTCAAAAATCAGGAATTAATAACAGATCACTCTAGCGAGTTCCTAAAATTTAGGGGCCGAATGATAAATTTAGATAGAGGGTCGTAAGCCTAGACTTTTTTGTTTCTTTTTTGGGCAATGCAAAAAAGAAAAAGAAGAATAAGCCAGATCAATCTTAAAGTCCCAGCACACTCTATTTAAACCACAATCAAAACAATTCTAAAAAGTAAAGAAAACGATCTAATTGTATTCAATTTCCTCCCTTTAAGCTCGGGGTAAAGAAATTGAGATAGGCTCTATTTAAACCAAAATCAAAACAATTCTAAAAAGTAAAGAAAACCATCTAATTATATTCAAATGCTGACCCCGGCCTATCGAGGATCTATCGTAAAATTTGAAATGAAGGCACCGTAAAATTTTAGGCTGTTTG
>NZ_VSKN01000066.1:0-1567 GCF_008086185.1 Bizionia gelidisalsuginis | reverse complement strand
TGCCTATTTCCTCACAAGAGGCTAAAATTTCTAACTTTTCTGCTAAGCTCCATTTCTTGTATTTCATATCTCAAAGGTATTATTTGAAATTTAAAATAACACTCCGAACTTATAGGGGGGTAAACTAGGAACAACGTTCTCTATTACATTCGCATAGGAGCAAATTTTTGTAGCCTATGCTTAAAATAGTAGGTAGCTTCAATTGGTGTAAAGAGCAATTGTTGAGATGAACGTTGAACCGCCGTATACGAGACCCGTACGTACGGTGGTGTGAGAGGCGCACTGGCAATCATTCGATTGTCAGCCGTCTACTCGATTGCCCACAGTATTTTAATTCGAAAGTGTTAATTCAATTGCCATCAAATTATATTTTTCTTTATATTTTTTCGAAGGACTTTTATTTTTCCAAATTTTTCTCCATTTTCCTTTGGTGAAAATCCAACTATTTTCATCTGATTCAGCCGGTATAGTTCCAATATAAGGTTCGTAAGAAATTCCGTCGTGTTTCTTCTTCGAACCAGTAATTGTATACTTATATTCGTATTTATTATCTTCAATTATTAACCATTCAATTGCTATAAAAAACCCTTTTTTGGGAAATTCAATGTTTAATTCAGTAATATCAATTTCAGTATTTTTTTTTCCTTTTTTAGCAGTTGCAATTATATTTTCGTCATAAATATAACCTTCTGGTTCTCCTTCATTATTGATATTATAGAGTCTAATGTTAAATTTTGAATCTTTAACTTTACTTTTGGTTAAAACTTTTATTTTATTAATAAAAATTGTTTTTTCGTATTCTTCCTTGTATTTAAAATATCTTGCCGTAATCCAAGGTTTTGTTCCGCAAGAAAAATAGAAGTCAATTTTCGATTTTTTGAATTTTCCAATTATTAATTTATTAGTGGAATTTTTAGATTTAATTACAATTTCATCTAATTCTGTAATAACAGGTTTTAATTCAAGAATATTCTTAATAGAATCAGATGATATTCTTTTTGTTTCAAATCCGATTGCAGAAAATAGAATAATTTTCGTTTTATTAACTTCTAATTCAAATTCTCCTTTTTCGTTAGAAGTTGTTCCAATATTTTCATTTTCTACCCAAATATTTACGTACGGTATTTTTTCTTTCGTTTTGCTATCAATTATCACAGATTTTAATTGACTAAAACAAATGTTTGAAATTAGTAAAATTGTTATTAAAAGTACATTTTTCATATTGTGGGCAACGTTGTTGTATATGGTTTGTTGCGTGGTTTAAGCAACTAATTTAGTAAATAATTACCAACCAAGAAAGTCCGCGAGGACTTTCGTAAGTAGGCGAGAAGCCAGCAATAAATTATATACGGTGTGTGTGCCCAGTATGGGCATCTTTAACTTACAGCAAAGTAAGTAATTAATCTAGAGGGTGCAAGTCCCTTATGCGCTGGGGTAACTCCTAGAAGCATTAGTAAGTCGCAAGGGTGGTAACTGCAAAGTTACATCTGAAGAAAGCGAGACTACAAAACTCGGTACTGACGAACAGAAACCGTATACAGAGGCCTATTTATTCGGGTAAGCAACC
>NZ_VSKN01000065.1:0-1605 GCF_008086185.1 Bizionia gelidisalsuginis | reverse complement strand
TGATACGTGTAGTTGGGTTGTAACAGGAACACAAGAAGCAGCACCAGCGACAGAATGTTGGGAAACAGCGACGTTTAATACAGAAAGTTGTACTTGGGAGGTAACAGGAGATCAAGCAACCGAGCCAACGACAGAATGTTATGAAACCGCAACGTTTAATAATGATACGTGTAGTTGGGTTGTAACAGGAGAACAAGAAGCAGCACCAGCGACAGAATGTTGGGAAACAGCGACGTTTAATACAGAAAGTTGTATTTGGGTTGTAACAGGAGATCAAGCAACCGAGCCAAAAACAGAATGTTATGAAACCGCAACGTTTAATAATGATACGTGTAGTTGGGTTGTAACAGGAACACAATCAGCAGCACCAGCGACAGAATGTTGGGAAACAGCGACGTTTAATACAGAAAGTTGTATTTGGGTTGTAACAGGAGATCAAGCAACCGAGCCAAAAACAGAATGTTATGAAACCGCAACGTTTAATAATGATACGTGTAGTTGGGTTGTAACAGGAACACAAGCAGCAGCACCAAAAACAGAATGTTGGGAAACAGCGACGTTTAATAATGATACGTGTAGTTGGGATGTAACAGGAACACAAGAAGCAGCACCAACCACAGAATGTTATGAAACGGCAACGTTTAATGACTCTACTTGTAGTTGGGTTGTAACAGGAACACAAGCAGCAGCACCAGCGACAGAATGTTATGAAACGGCAACGTTTAACACGGAAAGTTGTGCTTGGGATGTAACAGGTGAACAATCAGCAGCACCAGCGACAGAATGTTGGGAAACAGCGACGTTTAATACAGAAAGTTGTACTTGGGAGGTAACAGGAACACAAGCAGCAGCACCAGCGATAGAATGTTGGGAAACAGCGACGTTTAATACAGAAAGTTGTACTTGGGATGTAACAGGAACACAAGCAGCAGCACCAACCACAGAATGTTATGAAACCGCAACGTTTAATAATGATACGTGTCTTTGGGATGTAACAGGAACACAAGAAGCAGCACCAGCGACAGAATGTTGGGAAACAGCGACGTTTAATAATGATACGTGTAGTTGGGAGGTAACAGGAGAACAAGCAACCGAGCCAACGACAGAATGTTGGGAAACAGCGACGTTTAATAATGATACGTGTATTTGGGAGGTAACAGGAGATCAAGCAACCGAGCCAAAAACAGAATGTTATGAAACCGCAACGTTTAATAATGATACGTGTAGTTGGGTTGTAACAGGAACACAAGAAGCAGCACCAGCGACAGAATGTTGGGAAACAGCGACGTTTAATACAGAAAGTTGTACTTGGGAGGTAACAGGAGATCAAGCAACCGAGCCAGCGACAGAATGTTGGGAAACAGCGACGTTTAATAATGATACGTGTATTTGGGAGGTAACAGGAGATCAAGCAACCGAGCCAAAAACAGAATGTTATGAAACCGCAACGTTTAATAATGATACGTGTAGTTGGGTTGTAACAGGAACACAAGAAGCAGCACCAGCGACAGAATGTTGGGAAACGGCAACGTTTAATAAAGAAAGTTGTACTTGGGAGGTAACAGGAGATCAAGCAACCGAGCCAACGACAGAATGTTATGAAAC
>NZ_VSKN01000064.1:0-1684 GCF_008086185.1 Bizionia gelidisalsuginis | reverse complement strand
TTTTAGGACGTATTACACCAATGGAAAAATGGAACCAGGATAAACATCTAATAATAATGAGAAATTTAACAGCTTAATTAATAATCGAAATTTAGAATAATACTCTTGTTTTATAGGGGTCAAAACAGTTCCGTCCTTCCTTAATTGTGAGTCCTATGGGCTTTTTCTCCCACCTCGTTTCCCTTAAGTACTATGACTTCTGCTGACTTCTCCAATAGGCCAACTCGTAACTTTGGAGATCTCCCCAGGTAATGACATCTTCTTTCACTCAATCCCTGCCGTATCTACCTACTTACCCTTTTGATACTCTTTGGGCGTTGCAATGATGTGGTTGCTTACCCGAATAAATAGGCCTCTGTATACGGTTTCTGTTCGTCAGTACCGAGTTTTGTAGTCTCGCTTTCTTCAGATGTAACTTTGCAGTTACCACCCTTGCGACTTACTAATGCTTCTAGGCGTTACCCCAGCGCATAAGGGACTTGCACCCTCTAGATTAATTACTTACTTTGCTGTAAGTTAAAGATGCCCATACTGGGCACACACACCGTATAAAATTAATTGCTGGCTTTTTGCCAATTTACGAAAGTCCAAACGGACTTTCTTGGTTCGTGTTTTATTTACTAAATTCACTGCCTAAAACACGCAACTAATCTTATACAACAACGTTGTGCATAATATAAAAATACTGCTATGAAGAAAAATTTGATTTTAATTTTAAGCTTTTTTTCGCTTCTTTTTATAAGTTGCGAAAAAGAACCGATTCCTGCTAATATTGAAACATTAGTATTTGGAAAAATTTATGATTCGACTAATGACATACCAATTGTTAATGAAAAAGTAAAATTAGCGGAATTTAGCACTCAAGGAACTTTCGCTGGAACGAATTATATTTTTAAAGGATATATAGATTCGACTACTACTGATATGAATGGAAATTTTATTCTGCCATTTAATACAACTGGCAATGGAAATAAATATTCAATCCAACTTGATTATACCGAGAATGTTCACATTCCAAACTTGGAGGAATTTATTCAAGATGAAAATGTAGGTGGACAAGAGGAATTTATTTTTGAAGCTTTAAAACTTTACCCTATTGATTTAAGAATCATTACTACTGATAATATAAGTCAAGAAATAAATATTTACAAACAATTTCCCGAAAGGCAAATTGCCCCAATACCTCCTTCATCGCAAAATTCAGTTAGAAGAATTTGGGCAGATAAAAATGTTGAAAATGCAATTAATTTTCAAATAAGAGAAAACAGTTCAACTTTAAACTATAATATTGTTATACCATTAAATAATACAACGGAATTATATGAATTTGAGGTAGAAATAAATTCAGCTGACTTTCAATAATACTATGCACAATCGAGTAGACGGCTGACAATCGAATGATTGCCAGTGCGCCTCTCACACCACCGTACGTACGGGTCTCGTATACGGCGGTTCAACGTTCATCTCAACAATTGCTCTTTACACCAATTGAAGCTACCTACTATTTTAAGCATAGGCTACAAAAATTTGCTCCTATGCGAATGTAATAGAGAACGTTGTTCCGTCCTTCCTTAATTGTGAGTCCTATGGGCTTTTTCTCCCACCTCGTTTCCCTTAAGTACTATGACTTCTGCTGACTTCTCCAATAGGCCAACTCGTAACTTTGGAGATCTCCCCAGGTAAT
>NZ_VSKN01000063.1:0-1712 GCF_008086185.1 Bizionia gelidisalsuginis | reverse complement strand
GGAAAGAGATATCTTTGAATATATTGAACTTTGGTATAATAAAAAGAGAAGGCACTCAACACTCAATTATCTGACAATTAAAGAATTTAATAACTTAAAAATTAATTATAAATATGCTGCTTAACTTATACTGCACTTTTTGTTTGCATGTCCATTATTCCTTTTATATTTTAATGAAACAAAAGGACTCTACTGCTTGTTTAATTCAAGTTGAAAAGTTTTGGATGGTTGAGGATAAAATTATTGATTAAGAAACATTGCGCGCAACACAGTATATAAAAAACAGCAGTTAATTAACCATAAAGTTTGTTTCTTTTCTGCTATTCTCTTATATTTTTAAAGTATTAGGAAAGTAGCAGTTTAAAAGCCATTACGCAAGTAGTGGCTTTTTTTGTGTGCAAAATTTGCGGTTTCACTCCAATTACGGTTTTTACCGTAATGAAAAGCGCAAATAAGTTGTAGTTTTCGATGAATGGTACAAAAAAGGATTGCGGTTTTGGCGGGATAATATCATATTAGCATAACAATTTAAATAATTATGAAAACTAAAATATTAATAACAGTTTTATTCTTTACAGGGGTATTCAATATAATAAATGCTCAAGAAACTATAAAAACATTAGGTGTTGATGGTTTTCCTGAAGCCACAGATACTGGAGATATTTACTATAAAGACGTAAACAATTATTTTACAAATTTTTTAGGTGAGTGGTTGTATGATGATGGTACAACTTATTTTAAAGTGACTTTTATAAAAATGGAACGCGTAAGAATGGGGCCTACAAATACTTATCATGATAAATTAGGATGTGAATATTTATTAAAAATTAACGGTATCACTATGTACGATACTTATGGAGCAAACAGTAATATAAATACTAGTAGTATTGCAAATCACATTGTAGGAACAGGTGTTTATGATTATAGACCAAATAAAATTGATTTAACTTATAGAGAACCACCACTTAATGGAGGTTGTCACAGATACGCTAGCGGTAATTTGTTGCTAGAATATACTCCGATTTTAGGAAGTGCAGACGAATTAATATGGACAAGAACCAACAACCAATTATATGGGGATACCACAGAGTGTAATGATGGTACACAAATGGACACTTCCGAATTTTTAATTCCAGCAACTATGGTGTTAGTTGAACAATAAAGTGTAATATAGCTATAAAAGCCATTACGCAAGTAGTGGCTTTTTTAAATATTTAAAATTTGCGTTTTCACTCCAATTACGGTTTTTACCGTAACGAAAAGTGCAAATAAGTTGTAGTTTTCGATGAATGGTACAAAAAGGTATTGTGAGATTGTTATTATTATTATTATATACTTGGTTTTTAATAGTTAAAATTAATAATTTTTAAAACCAACCAAACGATTGAAAAAAAGAAAATGTAAACAGTATTTAAAACTAGTAATGTTGCTCTTCGGGGTTACATTGGTGTTATCTAGTTGCCAAAAAGAGGATGATTTTACACGGAGTTCACAAGCAGAAAATAGTCTAAACCCAAAGTTTAAAATATCTAAGATTAATAAAAAAAGAATTGAGGACTGGACATGCAAACAAAAAGTGCAGTATAAGTTAAGCAGCATATTTATAATTAATTTTTAAGTTATTAAATTCTTTAATTGTCAGATAATTGAGTGTTGAGTGCCTTCTCTTTTTATTATACCAAAGTTCAATATATTCAAAGATATCTCTTTCC
>NZ_VSKN01000062.1:0-1884 GCF_008086185.1 Bizionia gelidisalsuginis | reverse complement strand
CTGTAATAAGCTACTAAAACAAGCTTTTGCAATAGCAAAATCTGGATTAATATATGATGATTCTTATAGAAGTACTTTAGTGAAAAGTTAATGGGTTTTTACTTGTTTTTTACCACAGTACTTTGTTGGGCACAGTTATTTATATTCTATTTCTCTCGATTGAATATAATTCAGTTCGTCATTTATAAATAATTCTTTTTTAATCCAATTTTCAAATTTGTCATATTCATATTTATATTCCGTTTTTGAAAGCAACGAATCTTTACTATCAAATTCTTGTGTTTTCATTAAAGTTCCGCAATCATATTCGTTTTTGAAAGTTCGATTTCTTTCGGGTTTCAAATAATTATGCAATTCAGATTCAGTTACTAATTCGTTATTGTCATATTTACTGATTTCAATTGTATTGGTAATTGTGTCATTAGATTCAATATCAAAGAATTGTTGTAATAGAGAACTTTGTTTTAGAGTATGGTCAGAATTATATTCATATTCGCCAATTTGTTTAAAACGAAAAACATCATTTTTAGTTTCTGAATGTGTCTTAATCGCTAAAGTATCTTTATAAAAATAATCCACAGTATAGGTTGAACTATCATTTGACATTTTTACGATTTCTGTTTTTATTTTATTAAAATTGTTATAGATATAATCAATTTCCATCTTTTCATTGTTCGGCAATGTTGTCTGAATTAAGTTGGATATTTGGTCATTAGTATTGTATTTGTTTTCTCTTATTGCTACAGTATCTTTAACTTCCTTGTTTAAAGAATCTTTCTCAATTCTTATAAAGTAAACTGTACTTTTGGCCGCTTTTTTAGTAAGTCCATTATTCAATACCTTTTTTTCATTACAGCAGCCAATAAATAATATTGAAAAAAGGAAAATTAGAAGTCTGTTCATTCGTTCGTTTTAATTGTGCCCAACGTTTATGTATAAGGATAGTTGCGGGTTTGTATGCGAGGATTTTCCGAAGGAAAATCAGACGTTACAAACACGCAACGACCTTTGATTAAGCGCTAAACCGCAATTATTTTTATACGGTGTTGGCAAATCGTTTTTTATTTTATTCAACTTATTTGAATTCCGATATTTTTAAACAACTCTTTAGTTTCTATAATATCAGATTCATTTTTCATTTCCATTAAGTCTCTCAATTTTCCGTTTTTCAATTTCAGACTAAATCTTTTTCGACCAAAAACTTGTTTTTCGGTAAGCGAGCTGATTTCAGATAAATTCAATTTTTCCGATGTCGATTTTTTCATTATTTGATAAATCAACATTATCACAGATGCCAATCCAAGAATTATCCAAATAAATCCCATCCATTCTAATTGCTTTTTGTCTAAAACAAAAACAGGAAAAAGAATAGAATTAATAAGAGTAAAAATCAGCATTACTTTTATCATTAAATACTGCGTTTTTAATCCGTCTTTTATTTCAATCGACTTTTCTTTTTCGTTAAAATTTATTTTCATAGTTCTGATTTTTAAATGTTTGCCAACGTTTTCGTATATGGTTTGTTGCGTGTTTGTATGCAAGGATTTTCCAACGGAAAATCAGAAGCTAACAAATATGCAACTACCATTCGTTAACCTTTAAATAGCAATAAATTATATACGGTGTGTGTGCCCAGTATGGGCATCTTTAACTTACAGCAAAGTAAGTAATTAATCTAGAGGGTGCAAGTCCCTTATGCGCTGGGGTAACTCCTAGAAGCATTAGTAAGTCGCAAGGGTGGTAACTGCAAAGTTACATCTGAAGAAAGCGAGACTACAAAACTCGGTACTGACGAACAGAAACCGTATACAGAGGCCTATTTATTCGGGTAAGCAACCACATCATTGCAACGCCCAAAGAGTATCAAAAGGGTAAGTAGGTAGA
>NZ_VSKN01000061.1:0-1987 GCF_008086185.1 Bizionia gelidisalsuginis | reverse complement strand
GGTAGCTTCAATTGGTGTAAAGAGCAATTGTTGAGATGAACGTTGAACCGCCGTATACGAGACCCGTACGTACGGTGGTGTGAGAGGCGCACTGGCAATCATTCGATTGTCAGCCGTCTACTCGATTAGCAACTGGGCTTTAACGCAATGTTGTCTTTCTAATGACCTCAAAAAATTCAGATTCTACTTTATCGTCAGGAACATTTTTACAACAGTTTTCTGTTTTTCTTATTCCGTTCTTTTTAAAGTCAATCGTCCATCCGTTTCTTTTTTTGACTTTAATCATTTCGTAATTACATCCATTTGAATGACCTGTCCAATTATCATCGTCAACTTGAACCCAATCAATATCGAAATTTAATCGGTCTATGGCTTGTCGAAAATCATTACAGTTTTGGTATCTCGTTCCTTTCGCTTTATGAATTGATTTTTTTAAAATTCTAATAATTTTCTCGGGAATATGAGGTAAAAATACTCTTGGTGGAAATTTATCTCTTTTTACTGCATTTTTCCATTCGTCTATTGTCGTAAATATAAAATCTAATTTATTGGTATTGTTCAGAAGTCTATAAAAAGTAATTCCTGTTGCATAAATATCGGAAACTCTGTCCATCGGATTACCTTCAATTACTTCTAAAGGTTGATGCGGTCTATAACCTTGAATATTACTTGGTTCAACGTGGTAATTAATTGCTAATCCAAAATCGGAAAGTTTTACTTCGTCAAAATCGCCAAATAAAATATTAGCTGGCTTTATATCTCTGTGTAAAACGTTATTGTTGTGAGCGTGTTCAAGACCTAATAACGCCTGCTGAATTACTCGACAAGAATCTTTTGCAGTTATAAATCTTTTCTCAATATGTTTTTGGATAGAGCCTTTTGATAGGTATTCCATTACAATTATAACTACTTGTTCTCCTCTGAAAATTACAGAACGAACATCTTTTACATCAACAATGTGTTTATGTCTACAAGCATCTAACGTTTGACCTTCTTTTACCGCATTTACAAATTTATTTGGGTCAGTAACTTTTATAACTTTTACAGCAATTTCTTTTTGTAAAAAAGGGTCATAACATAAAAATACATTGCCAAAATGACCACTACCAATATGGTCTATGATTTGAAATTTATCTAATTGTTCTTTAGCCATTTATAAAATATTAAACCAAGCCACTAAAACAGCATCTTTCATAGCTTTATTCCAATAAGGTTTGTGAATTCCAATTATTGGGTCAATGTATTTATAAACATCGGTCTTATTCGGTTCTCCAAATTTCGTTGCATTTATTGCTTGCGATGAGAAAGAATTAATTTTAATTCCTTTCTTTTTAGCGATTAAATTTAAGATACCTTGAGGATAGCAAGAAGTTTTTATTTGGTCTAAAGATGATATAGTAATCGAAATTTTATGTGAGATAATATCTGGATTGTGTTTATCAACAATTAGTGAAATTTGAGTTTCAAACCATTCCATCAGTTCATCCGTTTCTAAATTCGGTAGGACAATTTTGTTTTTTTCGATGATTGTTGGTGCGCTCGCTGTTTTTTGAAGTACTGCAAAACTAAATTCATTTTTTGCAAAGTTAAATCCTACTGCTTTCATATGTTTTTTTTGGTTAGTTACTGTTGTTGGTCTTGCCTTGTTGCTAACGTTGTTGTGTATGGACCGTTGCGTGTTAAAGCACGGACCATTAAAGATACAAAACTACGCTGGAAAATTCCCAAGAATTTTCCAGATGAGCACAGACCCAGCAATGGTTTATACACGGTGTGTGTGCCCAGTATGGGCATCTTTAACTTACAGCAAAGTAAGTAATTAATCTAGAGGGTGCAAGTCCCTTATGCGCTGGGGTAACGCCTAGAAGCATTAGTAAGTCGCAAGGGTGGTAACTGCAAAGTTACATCTGAAGAAGGCGAGACTACAAAACTCGGTACTGACGAACAGAAACCGTATACAGAGGCCTATTTATTCGGGTAAGCAACC
>NZ_VSKN01000060.1:0-2097 GCF_008086185.1 Bizionia gelidisalsuginis | reverse complement strand
GGAAAGAGATATCTTTGAATATATTGAACTTTGGTATAATAAAAAGAGAAGGCACTCAACACTCAATTATCTGACAATTAAAGAATTTAATAACTTAAAAATTAATTATAAATATGCTGCTTAACTTATACTGCACTTTTTGTTTGCATGTCCATAGCGAACGATTAAAAAACTTATCTACCGCCAAAACTTATAAAAGTGAAGCTAAAGGTAAAGACAAGATAGAGGGTGGTTTTTTTGGTAAGTTCATATTATGCTCGAATAACGAAGAAAACTTTGTCTATATAGATGATTCAGAAATAAGGTATTGGGTGCGTAAAATTATTCCTTTTGATTTAGCGAAAGATAAGCCCAATCTTCTGGAATCACTACAAGCAGAACTACCACAGTTCATAAATTTCATTAATAATAGAGAAATTTCAAGTCCTAGAAAAACAAGAATGTGGTTTACAAAAGAACAGATTCACACAGCTGCTTTAGAGGTGTTGATGAACGGTAATAAAACTTTTATCAATAAAGAATTAGAACAAATACTTTCTGATGAGTTTTTACAGTTTGATACAGAGGAATTAAAATATTCGGTTGGTGATTTAGTAGAGAAGTTAAGTAAACATAATATTAGAACCAGTTCTTTTAAAATTTCAGAACTTATAAAAAATATGTATAAGTTAGAACCTAAGAATAGTACATATATAAAATATCATATGTCTTTTTCTATAACAAGTAAGCCTATAGTAGAACAAAGCAATCACAAAGGTCGCCATTATACGTTTACCAAAGAGATGTTCAAGGATTAGGGTTGATTTGTTGATTTAATACTGTAATGCTATGCTAGCTAGCATTTATAGTATAAACATCAAGGCAACATCTTCGCAACAATTAAAACTTTATAACTGTTGACATATTGTTTCTCGTTAGTTGATGTGTAAAACCACTTATATTAATGGTTTAAGGAGTTTTAGCAACAAGCAACATTATTTTATTAGTGCATTTACTACAAAGACCAATACCACGCACTACAATAAGAAAACAAAGGTTGCAACAAAGCGCAACAAGAATAAAACAGGTTTGCAACAAGAAAAACAAGGATTGCAACAAGAAAAGCAAGGATTGCAACAAGAAAAACAAAGCGCAACAAGAATAAAACAGGTTTGCAACAAGAAAAAATAAGGTTGCAACAAGAACAATCCATAATGCAACAAAACCTAATTGAATAAAACCTCTAATAGATTTCTAGGTTTTAAGGTATTCCTTTTAAAAATCATTATTCTTAATAATAAAAAGCGATTGATCTAGGTTGCAACAAGGCTATTGTTATACAGTGTAGAGGTTGCAAAAGGGTTTTTTTGCTTGGAATAGGTTTTAAAGTGGTTTTATTTGGTTGAAATAAAGGCTATAAATACCTGTTTTAGGTTTAAATTAGGTTGGTTTATTTCCTTAGTTAGGTTTTACTTTGGTTTTTTGGAATGGTTTAATAAGGGTGGAGTGTTTATTTCCTAGGTTGCTGTTTAGTAGATATATAATTAAAGACTAAAGTAGGAAGATCCGAATAAAAGCGATATTCTGTAAGGGAGGGATAAAAGGTTTTTTAATAAATAGGATTAATGTTTTTAAAATTAGATGTATTTTATATTTTAAACGAGTAAATACTACCTAAAAGATTAAATTACCTTTTGCAAAAAAATCTAGATTATTTTATCTTTTTAAATTAATTTATGTAGATATATTAAAAAGCAAAACCCAGTGCTAGACTGGGTTTCTTAATGTTTTTTTTAAGTGCACCTATATAGCTTATGTATAGAGAGGCACTGTTATAACAATAACAAAGATATTAAAATATATAACACAAAAAACAAATTAACTAAAATTTGTAATTTATTTTATCTATAATTATGTTTTTAATAAGCTCATTACTGTCAAATGTTTTAAATAAATTAGCGACCTGGACATGCAAACAAAAAGTGCAGTATAAGTTAAGCAGCATATTTATAATTAATTTTTAAGTTATTAAATTCTTTAATTGTCAGATAATTGAGTGTTGAGTGCCTTCTCTTTTTATTATACCAAAGTTCAATATATTCAAAGATATCTCTTTCC
>NZ_VSKN01000005.1:0-190230 GCF_008086185.1 Bizionia gelidisalsuginis | reverse complement strand
AATTACCATTGCCGGGGAAACTTCCCGATTCAAAAGCTTCAAATTCTTTACGCCACTTATATAAAAGAGTAACCTTGATACCTAGTTCTCTTGCTAGTTCTGACAGGTTCTTTCTGTCCTTACTTAAATCTACAGCTTGTCGTTTAAAAGCTGGATCATATTTCTTTCGCTCTTGTGTCATAAGTTAAATGTAAGACTTTATGCTTAACTTGTACTGTCCGCTAAATTAGCACATCCAATAGCGACCTACATATAAAGAGTTTTAGTTATTTTAGATAATAATAAAGTATGTGTGTTCTTTGATGTCTAAATAAAAAACAAACGCGCACATTATAAACCACAAATCAACGTAAAATAATAACAATGGAATTCTTCAAAAAGATAAAACAAATCACCCATTTAATGAAACAAATAGATTTCAACGAATTAGGTGAGATTTCAAAAAAAATAGATTTGCCTAAAATTATGAAATCTGTGGGAGAGTTGGACGACAACCAACTTAAAGGCTTGATGAAAATGCTTACTGAAAAAGTCAAGAAAGGACAACATAATCTACCACCTATCGATGGCGATTTCTACGATTTCGATTTAAAATTGACACAAGATCAGCGTGCCATTCAATTAAAAGTTCGCAACTTTATGGAAACAGAAGTACAACCTATTGCCAATTATTATTGGAACAAAGCCGAATTTCCGATGGAAATTATTCCAAAACTAGCGGCGTTAAATATTTGTGGTGTGACTTATGAAGGTTACGGCTGTCCTAACTTTCCTTTTATGATGGAGGGCATTATAGCCGAAGAATTAGCACGTGTAGACGTGTCAATATCTACATTCTTTGGCGTACATAGCGGACTCGCTATGGGTTCCATTTACCTTTGCGGAAGCGAGGAACAAAAACAAGAATGGCTACCGAAAATGCAAAAAATGGAAGCTATTGGAGCTTTTGGTTTAACCGAGCCAAACGTAGGCAGTGGCGTTGCTGGAGGAATGGAAACGACTTGTAAAAAAGTGGGTGATGAATGGATATTAAACGGACAAAAAAAATGGATTGGCAATGCTACCTTTGCAGATGTTATTATTATTTGGGCACGAGATATAGATGATAACCAAGCTAAAGGATTTCTATTACGCAAAGGTAATCCTGGTTATACAGCAGAAAAAATTGAAAACAAAATGGCTTTACGGACAGTACAAAATGCACTCCTTACCATAACCGATTGTAAGATACCAGAAAGCGACCGTTTACAAAAAGCAAATTCTTTTAAAGACACCGCAAAAGTACTGCGAATGACGCGCGCTGGTGTTGCTTGGCAAGCCTTGGGTTGTGCAAGAGGCGCTTACGAGAGTGCGTTGAAATATACTAAAAAGCGTGAACAGTTTGGGAAACCCATTGCAAAGTTCCAGCTTATTCAAAATCATTTAGTAGAAATGTTAGCTAATCTTACAGCGATGAAAGCAATGGTGTATCGTCTTTCCGAATTACAGGATCAGGGTTTACTTACAGATGAACATGCCTCTCTTGCTAAAGTATTTTGCTCTATGCGTACTAGAGATGTTGTAAGTCGTGCCCGAGAAGTTATGGGCGGTAATGGTATTCTTTTAGAATATGATGTCGCGCGTTTTGTAGCAGATGCCGAAGCCATTTATTCTTACGAGGGCACAAAAGAAATAAACACATTAATTGTTGGCAGAGCCATTACTGGTTACAGTGCGTTTGTATAAAACAGAGCAATAAAGCATACGTAGTAAAATGTTATTATATTAAAAACACTTGCTAATGCAATAAATTAAAGGGAATAGACTTAAAATGATTAGAATTCAGAATACGCACGAGTCCAATTAATTAGTCGTCCTCGAAATAAATTAAACTTAAAAGGTCGAGATTAAAGTCTTGACTTTTTTTTACTAATACTCTTCTTGCTAACAATTGAACTTATTACTTAACCTCAATAGTAAATAGGGCTGAATACCAATGCCGAAAAGGAACTATTCAACCCTTTGGAATACATCTTTACACTATAATTAGTAAAACATTTAATTTTGTTACTCCTTTCTAGCGCTCATCATTGTCGTTAGCCCATTGGCTATATTGATTAAACTGAGAATCGTTCAAGATTTCTTTTAAAATTGCACCTTCTTCTTTTATCCGTTCATTTGCAGATAATTTATCATAGGGATGATCTAAGTCTATGGACCACCAATTTTCCAAAGCAGTTTCATACATTTCAATTTGAGTGTCATCCATACGAAATCTAGAATATAATGCTTTCTGTCTGTCGGGATCGTTTAAATTCCAATTCTCATTGATGCTATCCGAATCTTCTGTGACATTAAAAGTTTCGTTATCTTCAAAATTACCGTTTTTCTTATAATTGGTAGTTTTGGTTAAATCTTCGTTTAATGGATTGACTCGACCCTCAACATTTTGCTCCGTTGTATTATTCTTACAAGAGAATACCACTCCTAAAATCGCAATTAATACTACTTTAAATACATTTTTCATCATATTTCCCAATTAAATTACACCTAAATATAAATAATGTTTGGAAATAAGATTTGCTCATTTGAAGTTATAATTGATCCGAAAAGAAATTAGCTAAGTCACTCCAACTAATAAAATTCAAGTACCTCTGGTTTTGCTAAAGAGAAATAATTCAATAAAAATTATGCAACTTTTGAAGAAGAGTATACTAAAAAAAATCCCGAAATATTTTCGGGATTTTTTTTAGTATTAAGAATATTTAGGAAAGGAAACTACGCTTTAAAGTGAGCAATTAAAGCCTCTAAATTTAGTTGGCTTTGTTCACCGCTTTCCATATTTTTTATAGTAAACATATTGTTATTAAGCTCTTCTTCACCCACTAAAACAACAAATGGAATACTGCGTTTATTCGCATAGTTCATTTGTTTTTTCATTTTAGCAGCATCTGGATATAGCTCTGCATTAATATGGTTTTCGCGAAGCGCTTGTACGGCTTTTAAACAGGCTAATGCTTCATTGTCACCAAAGTTTATAAATAAAACTTCGGTTGTTTTTGTAATTGTTGAAGGAAATAAGTTCAATTCTTCAAGTACTAAATAAATACGGTCTAAACCAAAACTAATACCAACACCACTTACATTTTTAAGTCCGAAAATGCCCGTTAAATCATCGTAACGGCCGCCGCCGCCAATCGATCCCATACTCACTTTTTTGGGGGCAGAAACTTCAAAAATAGCACCTGTATAGTAATTTAAACCGCGCGCTAAAGTAACATCCAATTGCAAGGTTGCTGTTTTTAAGCCTAACGCTGTAATTGTTTTATTTATAGTACTTAATTCCTTAATACCTTTAGTACCTTCTTCAGAAGTACTTAAAATGTCTTTTAAACTTTCAATTTGAGACTCAAAAGAACCAGAGATTGTAAATAATGGTTGTAATTTATCAATTCCGTCTTGAGAAATACCCTTTCCTAGCATTTCTTCTTTTACTTTCTCCTCTCCTATTTTATCTAATTTATCTAACGCGACAGTAAAATCGATAAGTTTATCGCTAGCACCAATAACTTCAGCGATTCCAGATAGTATTTTTCGGTTGTTAATTTTAATAGTAACCCCCTCTAATTGTAAAGCTGAAAACACATTGTCGTACAACTGAATAAATTCGACTTCTTGAAATAAAGAATCACTTCCTACCACATCGGCATCACATTGATAAAATTCTCTAAAACGTCCTTTTTGCGGACGATCGGCTCTCCAAACCGGTTGCATTTGGTAACGCTTAAACGGGAATTCAATCTCGTTTTGATGTTGTACTACGTAACGCGCAAAGGGTACCGTTAAATCGTAACGCAAGGCTTTTTCAGAGATTTTAGCAGTCGTCGCATTCGAGTTTTTCTCTTGATATAAGGCATCATCGACTTTAGATAAATAATCTCCAGAATTCAATATTTTAAAAATCAATCGGTCGCCTTCTTCTCCATATTTCCCCATTAGCGTATCGGAATTCTCAAAACTAGGTGTTTCGATTGGCTGAAAACCGAAGCGCTCAAACTGTGTTTTTATCGTACTAAAGATGTAATTTCTTTTGGCCACTTGCTCCGGATTAAAATCTCTTGTGCCTTTTGGTATACTTGGTTTCTGTGCCATATCAAGCTCCTAAAATAGGGTAGTATTTTTAATTAATTATAAGTTGAAAATTGAAAGTAACACCGCTTCTTCATTTTTAAAATGATGTACTTTACACGTTCCTGTATTACAAAAATAATCGTTTTTGTTAGAATTATTTTAGTCGTCACCATCTTTTAAACATAAATAAGAGTCTTAATTAAGATGCGCTTTTTTAATTGATAATTTTAGACATATAAAGGTACAAATCGCCTTTTGTAATATTAGCACCTTGCTCTATTAATGTAAACTTATCTACATTTTTATCGTCAGTATACTCTTTGTGTGCTTGAACAAATTCAATATTTTCATCCATTAAATTCTCTCGTAACCAGTTAAAACCCTCTTGTGTCGTGACATCGATATCGTTTTTAACTTTGATCCCAATAAGATGCATTCGGTCTTCATTTAAAGCAAATAAATGAATGCTTTGTGGCGAGATATGCTCTAAATATTGCGCCTGACCAAGAACGCCTTCCCAAACTAAATCGCTAAAAACGTCTAGTTCTAGCTCGGCTAATTCTGGTTTATTGCTTTTTAAAGCTTCCCATTCGGTAGCAGTAATTGTTTGCGATGCCAGAAAATTAATAAATTCTTTGTGTAATTCTTCAAATTGTTCTTTTGTAAGTCTTGCGTATTTCATCTAAAAAATAATTACGTTTTGTTTTGCGTTTTACCGTTGTTCTTGTCATATATTATTTGCTAAGTTGCAATGCTCTCGCGGCCGCAAAAGGTCTATCGGTTGCAAAAACATCGATACCTTTTTGGTGCCATAGGGCATACAGACTATCCCCTTTGGTTTCCGCTTGTTTATCTAAGTTACCTAATGTTCCTAAAATTGTTTTAATTCCTTTATTGTGGATGGACGCATACAGTTGTTCCAGAGACAAGCGTGTTCCCGTAAACGCGAACATATTTTCGGGTGGAATTGACGACTGTAATAACCTGTTAAATTCTTTGGTATTTCTTGCCGATACTGACAATAATAAATCTGGCGCTAGTTTGTAAGCGGTATGTGCTTGTTCCATAGTGTAGGTGATAATTACACATACATCTTCTGCTTTTTCAGTTCTAATAGCGCTTATAACATCTTTAGTGGCTACACTCTTTTTAATGTCTACCGTTAACACCACAGCATTCGCTTTTGCCCATTTTAAAACGTCACTAAATAGAGGGATTTTAAAATTCGTTACGGTACCATAATCATCTTTTAGATTAAAATCTAGTAATTGATTATAGGTATAATTAGTAAGGTTTCCTGTTCCTGTAGAAGTACGATCTAAACTGTTATCGTGTAAAAGCACGAGTACACCGTCTTTTGTTTTAGCTACATCAATTTCGTAAATAGCAGAGATACTATCGTTAATATAGATTAAGGTCTCTAAACTGTTTTCTGGATAGTTTTTTAAGCCTTTACCACCTCTATGTACACTTATTATAGGCGCAGCGTTTTCTTTGTATTTAAAGGCGTCTATTAAAGCCGAAGGTTTTAACACTTCTGTGTTATTTTTGGCTTGATTTGTTGCAGGCTTCGATTCGTTTTTACACGAAAGCATACCAAATACTAATAAAATTAAATATAAATGCTTCATTACTTTCCTTTTTTTTAAGTGACTAAGTCCAGAAAAATTGGTATAAAAAATGCGCTTCTAAATTATAGAAGCGCATTTAAAAAAATCAGATTATAAAATCTGTTATTGTTTTGTATTAAGCTTGCGCTCCTACAACTTCAAATTCTAAGTCAACAGTAACATCTCTGTGTAAACGAATAATAGCATTGTATTTACCAGTACGTTTTACAGCTCCACCAATAACATTGATGAATTTTTTATCTATTGATTGTCCTTCTTTCGCTATTGCTTCAGCAACATTGATGTTGTTTACAGAACCAAATAATTTGTCTCCTGATCCAACTTTAGAAGTTATTTTAATCTCAAGAGCTTTAAGTGCCTCTGCAACTTTGTTAGCTTCTTCAACTATTTTCTTTTCTTTATAGGCACGTTGCTTTATGTTTTCAGCTAATACTTTCTTTGCAGAAGCTGTAGCTAAAGTAGCGTGACCTGTAGGAATTAAAAAGTTTCTACCATAACCGTTCTTTACCGTTACAACATCGTCTTTAAATCCTAAATTTTCAACGTCTTGTTTTAATATAAGTTCCATAGTTACGGGTATTTTATTTTAATAAATCTGTTACGTAAGGTAATAACGCTAAATGACGCGCTCTTTTTACTGCTACAGATACCTTTCTTTGGTATTTTAAAGAAGTTCCTGTTAAACGTCTAGGTAAAATTTTACCTTGCTCGTTTATAAAACCTAATAACCAATCCGCATCTTTAAAATCCACGTATTTAATACCAGATTTCTTGAAACGACAGTATTTCTTAACCTTGTTAGTTTCTATATTTAAAGGAGTTAGATATCTAATTTCTCCTTCTTTTTTTCCTTTTGCTTGTTGTTCTATAGATGCCATAATTATGCTTTTTGTTTTAATTTAGCTCTTCTTCTCTCAGCCCACGAAATAGCGTGCTTGTCTAAAGTAACTGTTAAGTAACGCATAAAACGCTCATCACGTCTAAACTCAATTTCTAAAGGCTTAATTGCTTCACCATCTACTTCGTACTCAAATAAGTGATAAAATCCGCTTTTTTTGTTTTGAATTGGGTAAGCTAACTTTTTCAAGCCCCAATCTTCTTTTGATACCATCTTAGCTCCTTTAGAAACGAGAAAATCTTCGTATTTCTGTACTGTTTCCTTTATCTGCACTTCAGATAAAACGGGATTTAAGATGAAAACAGTTTCATAATGATTCATAAAAATCTATTTTATTGTTAAATTGGGTGCAAAAATACTTATTATTATTATATATCACAACATTATTTCGAATAAAAAACGACTCGTTTAAAAGCGTTAACATTGTGTTAAAAAAACACTTAAACGATGTTTCTTGGTTTTTAACCGAATTTTTTGTACTATTGTCGATAACTAAACCTAAATATTATTTCGCTATGACTTTAAATTGTGTAGTAGTTGATGATTCAGCAATCCAAAGATTGTCGATTGTTAAGCTAATAGAAAACCACAAGGCGCTAAATCTGATTTCTGAATATAGTAGTGCGTTAGAAACTAAAAACGGACTAAATCATCATAAAGTTGATCTTATATTTTTAGATATCGAAATGCCTGTGTTAAACGGTTTCGAATTATTAGATGTTTTAAATAACAAACCGCAAATTATTTTTGTTACTGGAAAAACTGAATATGCGTTTAAAGCCTTTAATTACGACGCTACCGATTTTTTACAAAAACCAATTACCAGAGACCGTTTTAACCAAGCGGTAGATAAGGCTATTGAACAGCACAAACTAAAGCTTGATTATACAGAGGCCGAAGGTGAGCATATTTTTGTAAAAAGTAACCTAAAAAAACGTAAAGTCTATGTTAAGGATATTAAATGGATTGAAGCTCTTGGTGATTACGTAAAACTAGTTACCGACGATACTTCTCTTGTTGTATTATCTACAATGAAAGCTTTTGAACAAGAATTACCTGAAGGTAGGTTTTTAAGAATACACAAATCTTACATCGTAAATCTAGATAAAGTAGATCGTTTTAATAGTAAAAATGTTGAAGTGGGGTCTTTCGAAATTCCTTTAAGCAGAAACAAAAAAACACTGCTTGTAGATGCTTTAAACAATATTTAAGCTGAAGCATTACAGTAATAAAATATAGATTAATCCTGCTCTTCTTGGGTAGGATTTTTTTTTATATCTCAACTATTAGTGTTTCATTTTACAAAAAGAGAACCCTATTAAGATTCTTTTTAAAAATTACGTTTAGACCTATAAATGCTCACAGCTCTAAATAAAAAAGAGAATTCTATATAAAGAATAGATTTAAAAGCTATTCTTATTTTAGTAATTATCGACATTTATAATTACACGAACGGGTCTAAAATTTTTAACCGCATTAAAACTCGTATTGATTTTATGTATGGCTTCTTTAGTTTTATTTAGCGATTGCTTTTGCGGTATTTTAATTAATATGTTTTTATTATACTGGTTACGAACTCGCGACACCGGCGGAAACTCTGGTCCTAAAACATTGGCTTTAAAGACTTGTCGTAACGATTTAGCAAACCAATCGCCTGCCATATTTACACGATCGTAATCCCGATGGCGTATCGTAATTTTAATCAACCTATAAAATGGCGGATATTTAAAATTATAACGTTCTTGAAGTTGCTCTTTAAACATTCCCTTATAATCATTAGTCGATACTTGCTGAACAATTTTATGGTAAGGGTCATACGTCTGTATTAGTACTTTTCCACGTTTTTTAGTACGCCCTGCCCTACCCGACACTTGCAACATTAACTGAAAACTGCGTTCGTGTGCTCTAAAATCCGGGAAATTAATCATATTATCGGCATTCATAATGCCTACTAATTTCACATTCCTAAAATCTAGACCTTTGGTTAACATTTGCGTCCCCACCAAAATATCTATTTCCTGTTGCTCTAAGGCTGTAATTATTTTTTCGTAACCATATTTACCACGCGTAGTATCGAGATCCATTCTTCCAATATTTCGTTTTGGAAAAAGGACTTTAAGTTCTGCTTCAATTTGTTCAGTACCGAAACCTTTCGAATTTAAATCTTTTACACCACAAGCCAAACATTTTACTTGCATCGCCATTGTATACCCGCAATAGTGACATCGCAATTGATTGCGGTATTGATGGTAGGTTAAACTTACATCGCAATTGGTACATTGTGGCGAATGACCACAGGTATTACATTCTACAATTGGCGAAAATCCCCGTCTGTTTTGAAATAAAATAACTTGATGGCCTTCTTCTAAAGTAATTTGTATTTCTTCAATCATTCTATCGCTAAAATGACCTTTCATTCGTTTCTTTTTATGCTTTTCTTTAATATCTACCAGTTCAATTTCTGGCATTTGCACATTATTGTAGCGTCTGTTAATTTCTACAAGACCATACTTATTTTCCTTCGCATTATAATAACTTTCCAAACTTGGCGTAGCACTTCCTAAAAGTGTTTTTGCCTGATGAATATGTGCTAAAACGATGGCCGTATCGCGCGCGTGGTATCGCGGAGCGGGATCAAATTGCTTAAACGACTGCTCGTGTTCTTCATCGATAATAATTAAACCTAAATCATTAAAAGGAAGGAAAATAGACGAACGGGCACCCAAAACAATTCTAGCTTTTGGCGAATCGTGTAACACGTTATTCCACACTTCTACACGTTCGTGGGGAGAGTATTTACTATGAAACACGGCCACTTGCTCACCAAAATAACCTTGAAGTCGCGTTACTAATTGTGTTGTTAACGCTATTTCTGGTAACAAATATAGTACTTGCTTATTCTCACTTAATACTGTTTCTATGAGTTTAACGTACACTTCCGTTTTCCCTGAAGACGTTACCCCGTGAAGCAATACTGTTTTTTGTGTTTTAAAAGATTCTATAATCTCATTTAAAGCCTGTTCTTGATGTTCGTTTAAGGATTTTGAAGCTTCATTCTCATCACCATCATATTCCACACGATCGGTTTGAATATGGTATTCCTCAAGGATGTCTTTATCGATTAACGTTTTAATAATAGCGGAAGAACTTCCGCTAGCCTCCACCAAATCGGTAACTTTAATCGGTTTTTTGGTTTTGGCAGTTAATGTAAATAAAGAGAGTACTACTTCGCGTTGTTTTGGTGCGCGACTTAACACATTTAGCAATTTGGTTAACTCAGCTTCCGAGGAATAGTTACCATTTAGTTTAACGTATCTAACGTATTTTGGCTTGTATTTCTCATAAACTTCTTCTTCAACGGTAATTGCTTCTTTTTCAATTAAACGCTTAATAATGGGAAGCACATTTTTCTTATTTAAAATGCTAGAAACTTCCTTAATTTTTAATGCTGATTGCTGGCATAATGCTTCATAAACCAGAAACTCATCATCCTTTAAATCGACATCATTAATAGTCGTTGCCGTGTTTAAACTTACAATGGTTTCACTTTCTAGAATAAAAGCATTTGGCAATGCAGCGCGCAT
Organism: Bizionia gelidisalsuginis; assembly: GCF_008086185.1. NCBI lineage: Bacteria > Pseudomonadati > Bacteroidota > Flavobacteriia > Flavobacteriales > Flavobacteriaceae > Bizionia > Bizionia gelidisalsuginis. Next base: position 180,007 of record NZ_VSKN01000005.1, on the reverse strand, counting down.
AGCCTCGCCAATGGTACACATATAATAGCTAGAAATCCATTGCCATAATTCGATTTGCTTATCGTTAACAATAGGCGCTTCGTCTAGAATTTGATGAATTTCTTTAGCGTCGTATAACACCGGAGCTGTGGTATGAATATGTCCAACAATTCCGGTATAAATTTTAGATTTCCCAAAGGGAACAGACACACGCATCCCGATTTTTAAAAATGTAGATTCCGCTTGCGTTATGCTATACGTAAATAGATTTTCGATGGGAATTGGTAATATAATATCTACGAAGTGCAAATTCAATACATTATTTTATAAAGGATTATAAGAGTAATAAATGCCGATAAATTAGCGGTTTATTTTACACGCTCCCAATATTGAGTTGAATATAAAAAGGCAATATAACCACGAACTTGAAGCACGTCTTTATTATCGGTTAAACCTAAGCGGCAGGTATATTTTTTGCCTTTTGTTGGATCGAAAATGGTTCCTTCTTTATAATATTGACCACTCTTTTCCATATTTTTTATAATCTCCAAGCCTAAAATTGGCTGGCCTTTTTCGTCACCTTCGCATGTATCGCAAATAGCGTCTCTTTTGTCTTTATTTAAAATTTCGACAACCTTACCAAAGACGTAATCATTCTTTTTATAAATTTCTACAATACTTTTGGCTTCTCCAGTTTCGTCATCAATAGTCTTCCATTTTCCGAAGATATCTTGAGAGAAACTTGAAAGGGAAGTGAGTAAAGCGATAATAAGGATAAATTTATTCATTTTTTTGGTGTGTTTTTCTCAATCTAATTAAAGACATATTAAGTTCAAATCCTAATAAAAGAATATTTGCATTTAACCACAAATAAAATAACAAAATTAGTAACGCGCCGATGGAACCGTACAGTTTATTGTAGTTTGAAAATTGCTCGATATAAACACCAAACAAATACGAAGTTAACATAGTTAAAAGCGTTGTAAATAAAGCACCTGCAGAAAAGAACTTAGAATTTTTTCCTTCTTTAGTCCCAAAATAATATAAGGTCGCAGTAGCAATATACGTCATTAAAACAAAAAAACCGTATTGCGCAAATTTTGCCCAAAACCCTGTTTCCCGGCGCGTTTCGTACCCATAACTATCAAACACTTCCATTAAATTGTCGACAATATAAATTTGAAAATACCCCAAAACGGCTACGGTAACTATCGATAAAAACGCGAGTATTAACGCAACACCTAATGCATACAAATATTGTTTAACAAAAGACCGTATTAATTGCTCGTGGTATGAATTTTCGAAAGCTTCAAAAAGGGCACTAACGCCATTTGTCATTAAAATAATAGCAACTAAAAACACGGTAGAGATTAATCCGCTTTTTGTATTGTTTCCTTTTAAATTTTCAAAAATGTTATCGTGAAAAAACTCTGTTGTTGTTGGTGGTAAAACCGATTCTAGAAAAGCCAAAAAGTCATTTTCAAAACCAGCTATAGGAACATATGGAATTACAATAATAATAAATAGTAAAAACGGAAATAGCGCCATAAAAAAGCTGTAGGCTATAGCACTTGCGCGTGCCGTTAAAGCTCCTTTAGCGATACCGATAACGTAAAGCTCGAGTAAATCGTAAAGCGACAGGCCTTCTAAACCAGGCAATTTAAATCTATCTAATAACTTTACTAAGTTACTAACTATAGGTATTTTACTCAGTTTTTCTTCTATTTCTTGCGACATTAATCGTAGCGCTTAAGGTTTAATTAATCGACTGCTTTTAAACTTAAATCCATATTGTAAACCGAATGCGTTAGTGCACCAGAAGAAATATAATCGACACCACATAATGCGTAATCGCGAATCGTATCTTCGTTAATTCCTCCAGAACTTTCTGTTAAACACGTATCTCCAATTAGTTGTACTGCTCTTCGGGTATCGTCGTAATTAAAGTTGTCTATTAAAATTCTGTAGACACCTTCGGTTAGTAAAATTTCTTCAATTTCAGCAAGATTTCTAGCCTCAACAATAATTTTTAAATCGCGATTAGTCTCTTTAAGGTAGTGCTTTGTTTTTTCGATGGCTTTAGTAATTCCGCCAGCAAAATCGATATGGTTATCCTTTAGCATAATCATATCATACAACGCAAAACGGTGGTTTTCTCCACCTCCAATCGTTACCGCCCACTTTTCTAAAGCTCTAATTCCAGGAGTCGTTTTACGTGTGTCTAAAATTTTTGTACCTGTACCTTCTAGTAAATCTACAAACTGTTTCGTTTTAGTTGCAATGGCACTCATGCGCTGCATCGCATTAAGCACTAACCGCTCTGCCTTTAAAATAGACTGCGATTTACCTTCAACATAAAACACAATATCTCCGTATTTAACAGGCGCGCCATCTTGGAGCAAGGTGTCTATTTTTAAATCTGGATCAATGCTCTTAAACACTTGTTTTGCAAAACTAATTCCAGCAATAATGCCGTCATCTTTTACCAATAGTTTTGCTTTACCAGTTGCAGAATCTGGAATACAAGCCAACGAACTGTGGTCGCCGTCGCCAACATCTTCACGAATAGCATTGGCTATAATCAACTCTATTTCTTTATCAAATTGTGCTTTACTAATCATTGATTTAATCTTTAACGCTAAAGTAATAAATTGATTCTCGTTTTTTGAATTTTAATTGTAGTTTAGCGACAAATCAATCAAAATTATAGTAAAAGTTGATTTTACATTTCCGGTTTTCCGCATTTACGGTCTAATTTACACTACTTGTGCTCATAATACTCACATATAATGAAGTCTTTAGATAAAGGTTAAATAGAAATTAACACCCTTATTTAGACTAAAGACGATTCGGAATGACTATAATATATTTACCTTAAAAATTGTTTTTAAATGACCATAAAACTTATCGCTATCGGTAAAACCGACAGCAAGCAATTACAATCTTTAATCGACGATTATTGCAAGCGTTTAGGCTTTTATATCAAGTTTAATTTAGAGATTATACCAGATATAAAAAACGTTAAAAATTTAAGTGAAGCCCAACAGAAACAAAAAGAGGGCGAACTTATTTTAGCAAAAATTAGCAGTACCGACGCTCTTATAGTATTGGATGAAAATGGAAAGCAAATGGATTCGGTAGGTTTTTCTAATTATTTACAAAAACATATGAATTCTGGTATCAAGCAAGTTGTTTTTGTAATTGGTGGCCCTTACGGATTTTCAGAAGACGTTTACAGCCTGGCCAAAGGAAAAATCGCGTTATCGAAAATGACCTTTTCCCACCAAATGGTACGTTTATTTATAATTGAACAATTATATAGAGGGTTTACAATTTTACGAAACGAACCGTATCATCACCGTTAAATTTCAGCAAAACCAGAAAGCATTATTCTCTAGTTTCTGTAACTATTCATCACCTCACAAACAGAACTGAGTTCGCTTAAAAAATCAGTATTATTTTATTTTTGAAACACTAATTAATGACTTATGAAAATAGTATTCGCTACCAATAATAAAAACAAAATAAAGGAAGTTCAAGCCTTAATTCCAGAGTCTATAAAACTCCTTAGTTTAGAAGATATTGGGTGTTTGGAAGAGGTGCCAGAAACCCAATCTACAATTAATGGCAATGCTTTACAAAAAGCACAATACATTAAAGCGCATTATGATTACGATTGTTTTGCCGACGATACAGGTTTAGAGGTGTCTATATTAAACGGAGAACCCGGTGTTTATTCTGCACGTTACGCAGGCTCACAGCGCAATGCCGATGATAATATGGACAAACTTCTTCTTAATTTAAAAGATAAAGAGAATAGAAACGCTCAATTTAAAACCGTTATTGCACTTCAATTAAACGGTGAAGTCAAAACTTTTACTGGCGTTTGCGAAGGCTCAATTACAGAAACGAAGCGCGGAGATAAAGGTTTTGGTTACGATCCTATTTTTATGCCTAAGGGCTACAGCTCTACATTTGCTGAAATAGATCTCGAAGTCAAAAATAAAATCGGCCATCGTGGTAAAGCTGTTAACGAGCTCATTAACTATTTGAGTACTTTAAAATAATCTTTAACAAATACTTGCACCTCTTTTAAATATTTGAAAATATCTTTGTAAAAAACAACACCAATGTTTCAATTACTTAAAAATAAGAGCAAACTCAATTCACTAAAACGTAAATACACGCAACGTATTGAAGACTCTAAATCACTATCGGATAAAGATAAAATTGAAAAACAAAAGTTGCTTCAAGAAGCACAGATGCTTTTAACTCAGATTGATGTGTTAAGTAAGTGCTAATGCTATATTTCTTCTTTTAAAACTCCAATTACGTAATCTATTTCTTCTTTAGTATTGAATTTACTGAATGAAAAACGAATGGATGGTTTTTGTAAGTCGGTGTCACTTAAAATCTCATTTAGAACGTGAGATCCCAAACTACTTCCGCTTTGGCACGCACTCCCTTTAGAACACGCAATCCCTTTTAGATCCAACTTAAACAGTAAAATCTGTCCTTTTTCTGGAGATACTGGCAAACAAACACTCAACACGGTATAGGTGCTTTTCTGCAAGTCAGCAGAGTCTCCATTAAACAGAATACCTGGGAAATTTGCCTTTAGCTGCGCTATAAAATAGCGTTTTAAGCCTTCAATATGTGGGCGTTCTTCATCAAGGTTTGCATACGCCAATTTTAAGGCTTCTTCCAATCCTAAAATATTATGAATAGATTCTGTACCGGCCCGAACGCCGCGCTCTTGTTCTCCCCCAAAAATTAAGGCTTTTAAATTCGATTTTTTTCTTACAAAGGCAAAACCAACCCCTTTTGGTCCGTGAAATTTATGCGCACTTACAGCTAAAAAGTCAATAGGAATTTCTTGTAAATCTAAGCGGTAATGTCCTACCGATTGCACGGTATCGCTATGGAAAAGTGCTTCGTAGGTTTTACATAATTCAGCAACAGCTTTAAGGTCTAAAATAGTGCCTATTTCGTTATTAATATGCATTAAACTTACGAGTGTTTTATTGGGTACTTTCAATAATTGCTCAAGATGGTTTAAATCTATATTTCCTTTAACGTCTAAATTAACATACTCTACAATAATAGGATATTCACGTTTTAATTGGTCTAAGGTATGTAAAACGGCGTGATGCTCAATTTTAGAAGTAATAATTGTTTTTACCCCCAAATCTCTAACCGCACTTCTTAAGACTAAATTATCGGCTTCAGTACCTCCAGAAGTAAATATTATTTCCGAAGCAGACACATTAAACTGTTTCGCAATCGTTTTTCTAGTGTTTTCAATTATAGATTTTGCCGAACGCCCAAAACTATGCGTCGACGACGGATTGCCATAATTCTCTCGCATAACACTAGCCATTTTTGCAATAACCTCTTCTCGCATCACTGTCGTGGCGGCACTATCAAAATATACTTGTTTCATTTTTTGTGAGTTTTCAAAGTGTGAAATATCTCTTACAATGTCTTAAAAAAACGACTAAGAATGCATCATTTTCAACACTCAAAAATAAGTCAAATAAAATTAAATGCAATAAGAAGCGTTATAATTTGACAAATCTATTATTTTTGTTCTTTAACACACTTTATATGCGCACCCTACTTTCTGCTTTAGCACTAAGCTTTTTATTTTATTCTTGCGATGATGGCGAGATTATAACAACCGAATTAACCTTTGGTAACACATTTGAAGCGTGTGGTGATCTTGTTTTTTATAAAATTAAAACCGATCCAGACGAGTCGCTTTCTTTATTAGTAAAAAATCCAGATCTTGCTTTAACCGATTTTTATGTTACCGTTCCAAGAACCGACAACCCTTATTTAGTAGAATTGGTAGACACGCAAGTGGTGGTCTCCATCTCTGAAAACAACGCCTTAAACTACCGCTCTTACGCCACTATACCTGAAAATTTATTTTGTAATGATATTCCTCCGGCAAATATTCAAGTCACCCAAGACTTAACCTCTGGTGGAAAAGCTACTTTTACTATTGTTTTAATTGAAGATGATAACGATGGTATTCCTGCAAAATTTGAAGATATTAATGGCAATGGGAATTTAGAAGATGATGATACCGATGGTGATGGCATCCCTAATTATTTAGATGTAGACGACGATGGTGACAATGTTTTAACTGCAAATGAGGGTCCTAATTTTTCTATAGCTGATGGTTTAAGCTTAGCTTTAGATACCGATGGCGATGGCACTCCAGATTATTTAGATGGTGACGATGATGGTGATGGTGTATTAACTCGCGACGAAGAAAACGCAACACAAGACCAAAACCCAACCAACGATATTTCTAACAACACGGTGGGCCCTGATTATTTAAACCCTTTAGTCTCAACGTCTGTCTCTGCCACAGCGTATAGATTACATAGTATAAAGCAACAATTTGTTGTTACATTAAATTTAGAAAACTTAACGTTTGAAGTTGTTACGCAACAATTTCTTGATTTTGGTACGCTCAACGATGCATCAACCAGTAAAACAAGAACATTAACTCCTGACTTTTAGGTTTAATCGTTAGGATCTATGTTCTGAAAAATATAGACTTCGGTAGCTCCTAGTCCGTATTTTTTGTAGTCGGCAGCATAAAATTTCACATTATTATAGCGACCAAAAAGGTATTCTAACTCTAATTTTAGAGTGCCTTCTCCCACACCATGAATAAAGACCACTTTTTGAATTTTTTTCTTGATGGCAAAATCTAGTTTATGGCGCGCCGTATCGAGCTGTAAGTTCTTTTTATCGTAACTGCTCATTCCGCGTTCCGATTTTACCAATTGATGAATATGTAAATCCACTTCCATTGTGGGTTGGTAACGCTCTTTAGCTTTTACTTTAGGTACTTGCTTTCTTTTTGCTGTAGATTTTTCTGAAAGCACTCGCTCGATACTTTGATTAGAAAAAACATCTTCTTTTAATTCAGAATTACCTTGTTTTACGATCTCTGACGCTTCAAATTCAAGTTCAAAACCATCAACATCTTCAATAGTGATCGCATTGCCTTTAATTTTTATAATTATTCCTGAAAGATCTTCGTCTAAGACAAAAATTTTATCTCCTTTTTTAAATTTCATTCTTATCTTCCTTATAATTAACAGTATCCTCCTTATCTGTTTTACTCTCAATCGTACTCGAAATTCTATAAATACCAACTATAAGAATAATAATTCCTACCACTAAAAGAATTAAGTTTTGTTGCTCTTCAGCATCTGCATAAATAGCTATTGCACTACCTACCAAGATTAATAAATAACTAATTGTATTCTTTTTCATATATTAATTTATTAGCGCTAATATATTGTTTTCTATTTTCAATATTTGTAAGTTACTTTAATAAAAGCGGACTTATAATAAAAAATAAGAAGTTAAAGTTTGTGTTTTTCTGTATATTAGCACATTACGCCCTAAATAATTAATACCGACTACCTATGAAGTTTTTAACGACATTATGTGTTTTACTGTTTTTTACGAGTATAAGTTACGCGCAACTATCCGTTAGAGAAGATGCCTATATTTATGTTAGCGATAGAGTTGTTTTTGTTCAAGATAAAATAACTTTAGGAGTCAATTCTGATGAAACGTCTCCTGCTATTTATTTGCGAGATGAAGCACAATTAATTCAAGGTACAGAAAATATAAACAACTCAGGAAGAGGTCGTTTAAGCGTCGAACAAGAAGGTACAGTGCATAATTATGCGTTTAACTATTGGGCTTCTCCAGTAGGAAATGTGGACGCTGTAGATGATTTAAATAGAACGTTTAGAGCAGACGATGTTATTTTTGAATCTGGTGATATTATTAACCCTAATGACGCCATTTTTATAAATGGTTATGATGGGTACTCTTCTCCTTTACGAATCGCTTCTTACTGGCTATATGCTTTTAATCCTGGGGTCGCTTACTCTGAGTGGGACCACCTTTTAAGCACTGGAGAAATTGACGCAGGTTACGGTTTTACAATGAAAGGATCTGATGGAAGCACCGGAGTATCTTATGATTTTAGAGGGAAACCAAATTCTGGGACGATAGCAACCGACATTCTAGCAGAACAGAATACTTTAGTAGGCAACCCCTACCCTTCGGCTTTAGATGCTCTCAAATTTATTCATGACCCAGATAATGTCGCTGTTTTAAATGGTACTCTGTATTTTTGGGAACAAGACCAAACGGTGATGTCTCATAATACCACAAGCTATGTTGGTGGTTATGCGCAATATACTATTAACAGTAATGGTACAGTTATGAATTTTACTCCCGCAGTTTTTAAAACCTATAATGCTGATGGCTCTGTAAATGATGATGGCCCTGCAAACACATCTTCTAAAGAAGTTAAAGAATTTATACCCATAGGACAAGGCTTTATGGTAGAAGGTAAATCTGGAATCCCTGCGCCTTCGGTAACTACGTTTAAAAATGAGCATAGAGTGTATTACAGAGAGTCTGGCGACGCTAGTGAGTTCTTTAAAACAAACCATACAATTACCCAATTAAATACTACTGTCGATAACGGTCCCGAAGCACAAAGTTATATAGTATACGATGCCAATGGTGTTCAAATATTACCCGCACACGTTAAGCGTTTCCGCTTAAATGTTGATTTTGATGATACGTACACTAGACAAATCTCTCAAACTTTTACAGCGGAAGCAACCCCGGGTTTCGATTACGGTTTAGAACTTAAAAATGCCTCAGATGAAACGGCAGAAGTGTATTTTAAAAATGACAATGACGCTTCTAAAATTTTAGGACAGGCCTTTAGTTTCGATGAAGATTTGAAGATTCCTTTATATTTTGAACTCTCTGAAGCGAAAAGTGTAAGAATTAGAATTTTTGATATTCAGAATTTTGCTGACGATCAGGATATTTATATTCACGATATTAATAACGAAATTTATTATAATTTAAGAGAGCAGAATTTTAATATCAATCTTTCTGCAGGATTATACTTATCTAATTATGAAATAACCTTTAAAGAAAGTGACGGTACATTATCGGTATCGTCGTTTGAAGACTCAAGTTACTCGGTATTGCAGAACAATAACACTGCTCAATTAGTGATAAACAACCCGGAAAACTTAGATATTAAATCGTTTAAATTAATTGATATTTCTGGAAAGCAATTAATACATACGAATACAATGAAAAACCAATCGCGATACGAATTTGACACAAACAACTTAAGCGATGGTGTTTATATTGCTATAACCACCTTAAAGACCAATGAAACCTTGAACAAGAAAATAGTGATTACAAACAAGTAATTATTTTTTAAGACCTCTAAAGCCGACACTTCTTTTTAAGTATCGGCTTTTTTTTATTCTTATTATTTAATTACTTTTAATGAAATGCTTTTTATGACACTTCCCGAAGACTATATGTTGCCCTGCCTTAATAAAAAACTATTTGGTTTTGAGTGTTTAGGTTGCGGTTTACAACGTGGAATATCACTACTTTTTCACGGTCAGTTTATAGATGCTTTTAAAATGTATCCGGCAATTTTTACTTTAATACCTTTAGGATTATTAATTGCGAGTACCTTTATATACAAATTTAAATATGCTAATAAAATAATTAATGCTTTGGCTATAGCGTCAGTTTTAATTATTATTATTAGTTTTATCATTAAAAAAACCAACTAACATATTCAAATAATGAAAAAAGAATTAAAACCAACTTTAGTCTACGTCCTTTCTATTTTTAGTATTCTATGCTGCTGTTTTGGCGGTTTAGGTGTCTTACTAGCAGCTCCAGCCTATTATATTGCTAATAAAAAAATTAAAGACGCACAGTTACATCCTGAGGAATATGAAGGAAACATAAACACAATGAATACCGCAAAAATTATTGCACTCGTAGCTGTTGCAATCAACGTACTATTTCTTGTTTATACAATCTATATGTTTAGTACTGGAGGTTTTGATGAAGCAATGGAAGAGTTTAAACAGGCTATGGAAGAAGCTCAAAGGGCACAACAATCGTAATATAAAACTAAAGCTGATTGTAGATAAAAAAAGCGACCAATTTTATAATTGGTCGCTTTTACTTATATAATAATTCGAAAATTATTTCTCGAAGGTCTTTAATGTTTTGGTAATAATAGAAACACAATCTAATAATTGCTCTTCTGTCATTACTAAAGGTGGTGCAAAACGAATAATATTACCGTGTGTAGGTTTTGCTAATAATCCGTTGTCGCGCAGAGCCATACAGATATTCCAAGCAGTATCACTATCTTCAGAATCGTTAATTAAAATAGCATTTAATAAGCCTTTCCCTCTTACACCGTTAACAATGTTAGACGTTTCAATGAATTTTTGCATTTCAGCTCTAAATAACTCACCCAAAGTATCGGCTCTATCGGCTAGTTTTTCATCTTTAATAACTTCTAAGGCCGCAATTCCAACCGCTGCAGCAATAGGGTTTCCGCCAAAAGTACTCCCGTGATTTCCTGGTCTAATAACATCCATTACGTTATTATTAGCAAGTACTGCAGATACAGGGTAGGCCCCTCCAGATAACGCTTTTCCTAAAATTAAAATATCAGGTTTCACTTCTGGCGTTCCAGAACAGTGCTTATCTTCACAGCTACAGTTTCCACAAGTTGCTAATAAGCGTCCCGTTCTTCCAATTCCTGTTTGTACTTCGTCTGCAATAAATAACACATTATGTTTCTCGCATAGTGCTTTCGCTTTTGCTAAATAACCTTCAGAAGGCACATAAACACCAGCTTCACCTTGAATAGGTTCTACTAAAAATCCGGCAACATTAGGGTTACTTTCTAATACTTCTTCTAAAGCAACAAGGTTATCGTATTCAATTTTAATGAACCCTTTAGTGTACGGTCCGAAATTTTTACGAGCTACAGAATCGTTAGAAAACGATATAATTGTTGTTGTTCGTCCGTGAAAGTTATTTTCACACACGATTATTTCAGCTTCATTTTCTCCAAGACCTTTTACTTCGTAGGCCCATTTTCTACAGATTTTTAAAGCAGTTTCTACCGCTTCAGCCCCTGTATTCATTGGTAATAATTTATCGAAGTTAAACGTTTCTGAGGCGTACTTTTCAAATTTACCAAGCATATCATTATAAAACGCTCTAGACGTTAAACTTAATGTTTGCGCTTGCTTGGTCATTGCATCTACAATTTTTGGATGACAGTGACCTTGGTTTACTGCCGAGTAAGCAGACAAAAAATCGTAGTACTTTTTACCTTCAACATCCCAAACGAATACACCTTCTCCTTTACTTAATACAACTGGTAAAGGGTGATAGTTGTGGGCTCCGTATTTGTTTTCTAAGTCCATCGCTTTTTGCGACGTTAATTGTTCTAAAACAGCCATTATAATGGAAATTTAAATTTAAAAAATAGCCATTCCTACTTCATAAATCCATAATAAGAATTTGTTTTGGAGAGAAATCATCCATATAAATTGCAAATTACTAAATCTGGACGCCAAATCAAATAAAACTTAACACACTTATCATAAATTTAACGCTTCACACCTCACTAATAAACAGTATAATTCACTGTTTATTAGTGATTTAGATATAATCTAGACTTAGTAAAAACAACTCTACTTTAAACAAAAACATAAATTATCTTGTATTTTTTGAATTGTAGTGATTAAATAATATAAAAAGAAAGTATTTTTGTGCCTATGTCAAGAAAAAAAACTAAAAAACAGATTTTTACAAACGTAGAGGTTTTAGATGCTGCTGCAAAAGGTAAAACGGTAGCAAAAGCGCCAGATGGAAAAGTTATTTTTATCTCTAATGCTGTACCAGGCGATATTGCAGATGTACAAACATTTAAAAAGAGAAAATCTTTTTTTGAAGGTAAGGCGACTGTTTTTCATAAATTAAGCGACAAACGTACCCCCCCAGAATGTGAGCATTTTGGTACTTGTGGGGGTTGTAAATGGCAGGATATGGGCTATGAGCACCAATTAAATTACAAACAAAATGAAGTTACCAATAACTTAATTCGTATTGGACATATAGAATTACCCGAAATTACTCCTATTTTAGGATCTGCGAAACAGTACTTTTACAGAAATAAAATGGAGTTTTCTTTTAGCGATTCAAGATGGCTTACACTTGAAGAAATACAATCGGATGAAGATTTAGGCGATAGAAATGCTTTAGGGTTTCATATTCCAGGGATGTGGGATAAAATTTTAGATATTAGAAAATGCCATTTACAAGCCGATCCTTCCAACGCTATTAGAAACAGTGTTAAACAGTTTGCTTTAGATAATGAGTTAGAATTTTTTAACCCCAGAAATCAAACAGGATTATTGCGAACTATGATGATTCGTACGGCGTCTACCGGTGATATTATGGTATTGTTTCAACTTTTTAAAGAAGATAAAGAAAAGCGCGAATTAATATTAGATTATATCGGAGAAACTTTTCCAGAAATCACCTCTTTACAGTACGTTATTAATGGGAAAGCAAACGACACTATTTACGATCAAGAAGTGATTTGCTATAAAGGACAAGATCATATATTTGAAGAAATGGAAGGTCTTAAATTTAAAATTAATGCCAAATCATTTTACCAAACGAACTCCGACCAGGCTTACGAATTGTATAAGCTAACCCGCGAATTTGCCGATTTACAAGGCGACGAATTAGTGTACGATTTATATACAGGAACTGGAACGATTGCACAGTTTATTGCTAAACACGCAAAAAAAGTAATTGGTGTAGAAGCGGTACCAGATGCTATTACTGCCGCAAAAGAGAATGCACAATTTAACGGTATAACTAACGTTGAGTTTTATGTGGGTGATATGAAAAATGTATTTAATGCCAATTTTATAAACTCACACGGACAACCAGATGTTATTATTACCGATCCGCCAAGAGACGGAATGCATAAAGATGTTGTACAGCAAATACTTAATATTGCGCCTAAAAAAGTGGTATATGTAAGTTGTAATAGCGCTACTCAAGCTAGAGATTTGGAGTTGATGGATGCCCAATATAAAGTAACAAAAGTGCAAGCTGTAGATATGTTCCCGCAAACGCATCACGTAGAAAACATAGTGCTTTTAGAAAAACGTTAAAACACAGTACAATTAAATAACAGAAGATAAATACGACCCTTTTGAAAAAAATAATAGCCTTACTTCTACTTGCTCTCACGATTACATTAAGTTGTGAACGCGACGATATTTGTTCTGGAGAAACCCCAACCACTCCGCGTTTAATTATCGATTTTTTAGACTTATCAACGATAACTTTAGAAAATCCTAAAAATGTAACTAAGTTTAGGGCAGAAACGGTAGATGATATGCGTGTATTAGACGATTATAATATAAAAACAATAGACCAAGTTATTCTTCCTCTTAAAACAAACGATACCGTTACTAAATTTAGATTTTATAAGGACTATGCCATTTCCGATAATGATACCCCAGACGATACATCGGATGATTTTATCACTGGGAATCCAGATATTATTACCATTGAATATGCCACTGAAAACGTGTATGTTTCTCGTGCTTGTGGCTATAAATCTATTTTTAAAAACATTACCATAACGGTTGAAGATGATGGCGACAACTGGGTACAAGTCATACAACCTGTTAACGACAATCAAACCATAGAAAATGAAGATAACCCGCACTTTAACATCTTTCACTAGTACTTTATTTTTATTGCTGTTTTGTGTTACTGCAAATGCACAAGAGCCAAATGACGCTACGAAAAAACCGACTGACACGCTTGTTATTAAACAAAAATATGGTTTAAGATTAGGTGCCGATGTTAGTAAGTTAGTCCGTTCATTTTTAGATGATGAGTATAAAGGTTTCGAAATTAATGGTGACTACCGACTTACAAAAAACTGGTATGTTGCTGGAGAATTGGGTACTGAAGAAAAAACGACGCGTAATGATTTTTTAAGCTCTACGGCCAACGGAAGTTATTTTAAAGTTGGTTTTGATTATAATTTGTATAACAATTGGGTGGGAATGGAAAATATGATCTACAGTGGCTTTAGGATTGGTGCAAGTACATTTTCTCAACAACGAAATAGCTATACGGTGTACAGCACAGACCAGTTTTGGACCCCTCAATTCACCTCTACTGACACCGAGAAATTTAGTGGATTATCTTCTATTTGGGCTGAATTAATAATGGGGTTTAAAGCGGAAGTACTGTCCAATCTTTTTTTAGGTATTCAAGCCCAATTAAAATTTTCTATTTCTGAAGATGAACCAGCCAATTTTGGAAATAATTATATTCCCGGCTTCGGAAAAACGTATGATGGTAGTAATATTGGCGTCGGTTACGGATATACGGTTTCCTATTTAATTCCTATTTTTAAGAAGAATAAGTAACGTTTACTAAGGTTATAAATTTTCAGCATTACTTTTTTTTCCCTATCCCCATAATCTACCCCTTAATAAACAGTTCAAAATAAAAAAAAATATTTATTTCGCTAATTCCAAAGACTTAAAAAGTCTAAGTGTTAGGTGTGTATTTTTTTTAAAGATTGCCTTTAAAAGCTTTGAAATTTGAAAGAACTACGGCAACTGTGGTGTCGTTTAAAATGGTATGTAACTTTCTAAATTGTGGTTTGTACGCACTTGTCAATACCCAAAGATACTTCGTTTTTTCAGGAAAATTAGTTCTCATTATCTTATAGTCCTCATAACTTGCCGAGATTCCAATTTTTGGCTGTTCAATTAATACAGATTGAATATCTTTAATTTCCCTTTCCAATTCTTCTGGAGATCGCTTATGTAATTTTGGTTTTAGATAATAGCTCGTGTTATAACCAGCAAATGAGAATTTTGGTAAGCCGTTAGGTGACCGTGTTTCTATTAATATTTTATTTTTAGGATAATTTCTAGCCTCAAATAGAGTGTTCAACTTAAAAAAAATAGCTTCAGAATTGGTACTATCTAATTTTTTTATATCTAACCATAGAAAAGGAAATTCGTTGGTCTCTATTTGATTAAAGTAAGTTTCAAAAGTTAACCCAATGGACTCTATTGGCGAATGACTGATATCTAAAACATCTGTTTCGCTGGTATAGCCTAAATCAAATTCTATCCCATTGAAATATCTTAGAGCTTCTTTTTGCTTTTCTAAACTGTTAACTCTATGCGCAAATACTCTGTCATAGTGGCCTAAGAACTCGATTCTTCTTGGAGTAAACCTATATAAATAGGCAGAAACGAACAGAATAAAAATAGTAAAAACAACTAATTTCCCGTATTTTCTCATAATTCTGTAAATTTTTACTAGGCTCTTTAAATTAATTTTTATCCTTTATAATTCGCCGCTCTTTATTATTAAAAATTAAGGTAATTATAGTATTCGATTATGTTTACAAATCATCGTAAAATCGCCCGTGTCGTAACTGGCGAGTTTTAACCTTAAATTCCTTGTTAAATATACTTTTTGTACTATCTACTCCTTTAAACTTTACTTTTATCAAATCTGAAAAGCTATGGGTGAAATCTTCTAATGCGTAGGGTTGTTTTACATTTTTGAAAGCTGCTGCAATCAATGCCGGATTCTCTTTTTTATACCTTTCCGAAAACCACGCAATAAACGGCACATCGTGCATTGGCCGCGTTACTTTGCTACCGTGATGCCCCACAAAATCTATAGTATCGAAGACTTCGTCCCCGTGATCTGAAAAATAAACAACAAAGCTCGATCTATTTTCACCTTTTACCATTTCAATAATTCTACGCACTACAAAATCGTTGTAACGCACCGCATTATCGTATTCATTTACTTTTAACTTAGAGTATTCTGTTTTAAACTTAGTGCGCTCATTAACCCCAGAGAAGTAGTTAAACGCTTCTGGGTATCGCTTTTTATATAAGCCGATGGGTTCCTATTAAATGCAGAAAAACCAACTGTCTCTCTCCATTCCTTTTCAGAGCTTTCGCTAATTCTGGTAGAACATCTTCGTCTTAGATGGAATAATTATAGCTATTAGTGGCCAAAAAACTAGTTTGTTTTGCGGCGCTTCCGATAATAGTTGGTATGCTTTCGGTAAACCCTACGGGTTCTTGGTTAGAAATCCAATGTGTATTAAAACCTGCAGAATTTGCTAATTGTACCACCGAAAAATTGGCGTTGTGTTGTGGTGTTTCAAAACTATGTAACGTCAAGTCTTTTTCGAATGAACGAATGGTCATTACGTGCGGAGATATCGCATCTTCAAAAACGAATAACTCCTCTTTAATTTCTGAAAGTAAGGGGTTTATTTTTCGATTATACCCATACAATTGCATATGCCAACGCGATGTAGCTTCTCCAATAATGACAACACCTATTTTAGGTACCAAATCCTGTTGAAGTATCGTAATATTCGAATTTAGCGGTTGTGCCAAATCTGTGAGCACATTTATTTTAGCCTGGTTGTATTCTTCTAAGGATTTCGAAATGGTAAAAATCAAACTATGCTCTTTAAACGAACGCTTTAAGAAATAGACACTTGCCAATATTGAGAACACAACAAGTCCTTTAAATAGGATTGACTGGTACTCTATTTTAAACAACGCAACCGTTTTGTTTTTTAAAAAGAGAATAATACAAAAAACTAAAACAGGTACAAAAAGCAAAATAAAAATAGAAATAGAAATAAGAGTACCGTTTATATAACTCGATAAAAATTCTAAAGCTTCATTTTTATTAGTTTCAAATAACACAAACAAAGACGACGCAGTAATTTTAACCTCAAAAGCGGCATAGAAAATCAGTTTTATACCAGAGAAAAAAGTCAAAAGTAAAAGCATTAAAGCTAATGCCCATTTTTTTAATATTTATCTTTTTATTAAGGTAGAAAAACCAATGCTTATTGCTGTGAATAAAAATAACGCCCCAACCTCTTTAAGGTAATCTTCTATAAAAGGTATTAAAAAGCACCTAAAACCATAAACATAACCAACGGGTACGCCAGCAAAAGAGCTTGACGACACAAGGGTTTACAATTTAATTTTAGGGCGTTATACATAGAAAGCATAAATCTATTTCATATACTTTCCTTTTTTACTTCCTGCGTAAATTTCGTATTTTACTAAACGCGAATCTAAACGCGCATTCATTAAGTGAATTTTACGAGAAGGTCTTAACCCTACGTGTTTTAAAGCCTCTAAATTAGAAGTAATAAACCAAGCATCTGTATTGGCGTAATTTTGTTTTAGGGTATCTCCTATGTTTTTATAAAAACTTTCCATATCAATATCTAAACGCTCACCGTATGGAGGATTAAACACCATATGTAATTTTTCTTCACCCCCTTTTTGCGTTTTAAAGAAATCTTCGTGTTTTATAGAAATAAATTCTTCTAAATGTGCATTCTTAATATTCTCTTTGGCTTTAGTTACAGCACTTGGCGACTTATCGAAACCAAATATTTTATGATGAAAATCTCTTGTTTTATTAAGTAGAGAGGCTTCAATTTTTTCAAATAACTCAACATTCCAGTCTTGCCAGCGTTCGAAAGCAAATTCTTTACGCATTAAATTTGGAGGAATGTTACACGCAATCATAGCGGCTTCTGCCAACATCGTTCCACTACCACACATAGGGTCCATAAAATCGGATTGGCCATCCCAGCCGGACAAGATAATTAGTCCAGCGGCTAGCACTTCGTTTATGGGGGCAATGTTAGTTGCCGTTTTATAACCACGTTTGTGTAAGGATTCTCCAGACGAATCTAGCGATACATTACAAACTTCGCGATCAATATGAATATTGATTTTTAAATCGGGAAATTTTAAATCTACATTTGGGCGCTCTCCGGTTTCATCTCTAAATTTATCGACAATCGCATCTTTTGTTTTTTGAGAGATATATAAAGAATGGGTGAAAACGGTAGAATTTACCGTCGCATCTACAGCTAAAGTGCCTGATGGTTTTAAATACTTACTCCAATCCATTTTATAAATTTGGTTGTATAAGTCTTGTTCGGTTTTAATTTTAAAACTATTTATAGGTTTTAAGATTTTTGTAGCCGTACGCAGCGCTAAATTGGCTTTGTACATAAACCCTTTGTCACCAACAAAACTTACGTTTCGCACGCCCGTTTTAACTTCTTGCGCACCAAGTTGAATTAATTCGTTTGCTAATATATCTTCAAAACCAAATAAGGTTTTGGCAACCATTTTAAAATTTTCTTCCATTGAATTCGTGTAATAGATTGCAAAAATACTCTATTTTTGTGCCAAACTTAATGTTTTATTAAAAATAGGGTTAAGGATTGAGCAATTGTTGGAGCTCTCCCGATAACTATCGGGAAGCGACTTGCGAAAGCCTGGTGCGTTTTCGCCTAAGCGACACGCAAACCCCAAAACAATTATATGACTAAAAACACACAAAATTGGTACGCGTCTTGGTTCGATTCGCCGTTTTACCATACTTTATATAAGGGCAGAGATTATAAAGAAGCTGAGGCTTTTATGTACAATCTTACCAATTATTTAAATATTCCGGAACATGGAGAGATTTTAGATTTAGCCTGCGGAAAAGGTCGACATGCAGTGTATTTAAACAGTATTGGCTATAATGTTACGGGCGTAGATTTGTCTGAAAACAGTATTGATTACGCCAAACAATTCGAGAATGACACCTTACATTTTAAGGTGCACGATATGTGTAAACCTTATAACAAGCGGTTTGATGGCGTTTTTAATTTATTTACTAGTTTTGGTTATTTTGATCAAGAAATCGATAATTTAAACACTATTAAGGCGATTCAAGCGGATTTAAATGCTAGCGGTTTTGGAGTAATCGATTTTATGAATACTGAATTCGTCATTGATAATTTGGTGCCTGAAGATATTAAAACGGTTAATGGTATTGACTTTTTACAGCAACGC
Organism: Bizionia gelidisalsuginis; assembly: GCF_008086185.1. NCBI lineage: Bacteria > Pseudomonadati > Bacteroidota > Flavobacteriia > Flavobacteriales > Flavobacteriaceae > Bizionia > Bizionia gelidisalsuginis. Next base: position 161,144 of record NZ_VSKN01000005.1, on the reverse strand, counting down.
CGCGTTGAAAACGGATTTATTATTAAAGATATTTCGTTTACCGCTGAAGGTGAGGATTATAAGTTTCAAGAGCGCGTTCGTGCGTTTACTTTAGCTGATTTTGAAGCTCTTTTTGAACAAGCTGGCGTATATTTACTAGACGTATTTGGTGATTACCAGCTTAATAAATTTCATAAAAAAACGTCGGAACGTTTAATTTTAATTTTCAAATAAACGAATGCTTATTAATATCGTTTTACCCATATTATCTGTTGTTTTAGGCTTTTTAATTGTACTTATTTTAAAGCCTAAACAGAGTAAAAACTTAAAGCTTTTACTCGCTTTTAGTGGTGCTTTTTTATTATCGATTACCGTATTTCATTTTTTACCAGAGGTATACCACGAAGACTCCCATTCGGTGGGTGTTTATATAATGTCTGGGATATTGTTGCAAATTATTTTAGAATTTTTCTCTAAAGGTGCCGAGCACGGCCATATTCATTTAGATAAAGAAGCGGTAAATTTCCCTTGGCTACTTTTTATAAGTTTAAGCATTCACAGTGTTTTAGAAGGTATTCCTGTAAACGGGCACCATAATTTAATTTACGGTATTATTATCCATAAATTGCCTGTTGCCATTATTTTAGCAACGTTCTTTAGAGCGTCTAAAATGAAAACCCCTAAGGCTGTAGCGTTTCTTATTCTGTTTGCTTTAATGACGCCTTTAGGCGTGTTTCTAGCCGCTAATTTTAATTTCATTCAACATTATTTTACAGAAATATCGGCGGTGGTTATTGGTATCTTTTTACATATTTCAACTACCATTTTATTTGAAAGTAATGAAAACCACAAGTTTAATGTCACCAAATTATTAACCATTATTGTTGCTATTGTTTTAGCTTATTTAATATAAAAGTATGTTTAGTAAAGAGGAGTCTAGAAAAATGCGTGAAGAATTTTGGATTAGCTACGGCAAGTCTTTTCCGCGAAAATGGGTGTTATACGATACAAAAATTAAAGGCTTTAGCTTTAAATTTCATTTTGATAATAAAACCGCTGCCGTCTTTTTAGACTTGGAAGACGATTTAGAAAACCGTATTACCTATTGGGAGAAACTAACGGCAGTAAAAGCCATTTTAACTTCAGAATATCTACCGGAAGCGATTTACGACGAAGACTATTATTTAGACAACGGGAAAGAGATTTCTAGAATTTCTGTGACACTAGACCAAAAGGTATCGATACATAATAAGAACTCTTGGCAACACGTAATGCTTTTCTTTAACGAAAACATGGGTGCTTTTGAAGCCTTCTTTGCCGAATATGAGGACTATTTAAAAATGTAACTTGTTAATTATCAGGTCTTTTTAATAAAAAACAATAAAAAAAAGTATACTTTAAAATAAAACACTACATTTGCACCTTGAAAAAATCCGAGATGCGGATTTTATATTCCTCAGAGTGAGGATGTGTTACTAGAAGTAAGGTTTTAAGTATATTCGATGCGCTTCTACATGTAACACCCACATTACGCCATTGAATACTTATAATAAAGAATGAACACATTCCAAGATTTAGGTCTTAACGAAGACCTTTTAAAAGCTATTACAGATTTAGGTTTTGAAAAACCTAGTGAAGTCCAAGACAAATCAATTCCAATTTTATTAGAGTCTGACACCGATTTAGTTGCATTAGCACAAACGGGTACAGGAAAAACAGCTGCATTTGGTTTCCCTATGCTTCAAAAAATCGATTCTTCTTCTCGTACAACGCAAGGATTAATTTTATCGCCCACTCGTGAGCTGTGTTTGCAAATTGCAAACGAAATGAAACAATATGGTAAATATTGTAAAGGTTTAAATGTGGCTGCCATATATGGTGGCGCTAGCATTACAGACCAAGCAAGAGAGGTGAAACGTGGCGCACAAATTATTGTGGCGACTCCGGGCCGAATGAAAGATATGATTAACAGACGTCTGGTAGATATTTCTAAAATTCAATTTGCAGTTTTAGATGAGGCCGACGAGATGTTAAATATGGGCTTTAAAGAAGACATTGCAGATATTTTATCGCATACTCCAGAAGAAAAAAATACGTGGTTATTCTCGGCAACAATGCCAAAAGAGGTTTCTAAAATTGCTAAGAAATTTATGAAAGAACCACAGGAAATTACTGTGGGCCATAAAAACGAAAGCACAAGCACCGTTTCTCACGAGTACTTTTTAGTAAATTCTCGCGACCGTTACCAAGCTTTAAAACGCTTAGCTGATGCAAATCCTGATATCTTTTCAGTAATATTTTGTCGTACAAAAAGAGACACTCAAAAAGTTGCCGAACAATTAATTGAAGATGGATACAGTGCTGGTGCATTACACGGAGATTTAAGTCAGAATCAACGTGATATTGTAATGAAGCAGTTTAGAACGCAACAAATACAAATGCTTGTGGCAACAGATGTTGCTGCTCGTGGTATTGATGTAGACGATATTACACACGTAATTAACTACCAATTACCAGATGAAATCGAAACGTACACCCACCGTTCTGGTCGTACAGGTCGTGCTGGTAAAACTGGTATTTCTATGGTTATTGTTTCTAAAAGTGAAGTTCGAAAAATAAAAAGTATCGAACGTATCATTAATAAGAAATTCGAACTTAAAGAAATTCCTAGTGGTATAGATATTTGCGAAGTACAATTAATGTCGTTAGCAAACAAAATACATACTACAGAAGTTAACCCAGAAATAGCTAAGTATTTAGAGAGCATTAACACGATGTTCGAAGAAACAACGAAAGACGAATTAATTCAGAAATTTTTCTCTGTAGAATTCTCTCGTTTCTTCAATTACTACAACAAAACAAAAGACTTAAACGTAAAAGCCGGATCTAGTAGAGACTCTGAAGGAGAATCTCGCGCTTACAGCACAGATGCAGCTCGTTTCTTTATTAACGTTGGTGAAAAAGATGGTTTTGACTGGATGAAATTAAAAGATTTCTTAAAAGAACAATTAGATCTTGGACGCGATGATGTCTTTAAAGTAGATACTAAAGAAACATTCTCTTTCTTTAATACTGAAAAAGAATTGCAAGACAAAGTGTTAGCGTTCTTTACAGATTTTAAATATAACGGGCGTTTTGTAAACGTAGAAATCACCGAAGATAAACCAAGCCGAGGCGGAAGAGGTCGTGGTGGTAAATTTACAGGTGGCGGAAGACGTCGCGATGATAAAAAAGACGGTGGAAAACCACGTTCATTTGGAAATTCTGGAAGTTCTCCTAATAGAAGTGATAGACGTAAAAAAAGTGATACATCGTCATCGAAACCAAGACGTAGCGACTCAAGAACTGAAACCTCTGGAGATTCTAGACCAAGACGTTCTAGACGTTAAACGTTTTTGTTAATTTTAAGCAAAAAATAACTTTAAAAGTACTAAACAATTATATGTTTAGTACTTTTATAGCTTATACCAATAACATATATGAAATTCTTATTTGCTTGTATTCTTCTTTTTTCTTCTCTCGTTAGTTTCTCTCAAGAGAAAGCCACAGAAGTTCTAGGTGTTATAGTCGACGCAACGACTAACCAAACTTTAGAAGACGTGAATATCGTAAATATTAATCAAGTTATTGGTACTACCACTAATACCAAAGGGGAGTTTAAACTTAGAGCGAAAACCAACGACACCCTTCACTTATCTTATATTGGTTACAAATCTATTAAAGTAAAAGTAACGAACGACTGGATTAAATTTGGGAGTTCAAAAATCACCTTAACAGAACTTGCTCTCGCTTTAGAAGAAGTGGTGGTAAACGAATTAAAGCTTACGGGATATTTAGAAGTCGATATAAAACAAGTAGAATTAAACACCAATTACCGTTACAGTATTTCGGGGCTATCTACAGGATATGAGGCAGGAAACAAATCTAGAAGTGCTATTGATAGAGTTTTAGGTTCTATTTTTAATCCTTTGGATTTTTTATATAACACCTTCAGTAGCAAAGGACAAGAACTTAAAAAGCTAAGGCAGATGAAGAAAGACGACGAAATAAGAGCGCTACTCGCCTCTCGTTTTGATCGTGAAATGCTGATGGTTTTACTACAAGTGAACAAAATTGACTTAGACGAAATTATAACCCAATGTAATTATTCTAAAGATTTTATAAATACAGCCAACGATCTTCAAATTTTAGACGCCATTAGCGAATGTTATGAAGAGTTTAAAGTGCTTAACCGCAACGGCAAAAGAAGATATTAAAATAACCCCGCTCATTTCAAGGCTTACAATTTAGAATACGTTACTTTAGATACAGATCTTCTAAGTTAAAAGCAGCCGTAAGAAGGTAAAAGCAGATAGTATTATATCACGAGTACTGTTATTTTTCGGGTCTTCAACGTCGTATCTGTTTTAATTACAATTAGCGCCGGTAAGGCGCCATCTAAATAAGAGGTTCGCAATCTATACAAGATTAAAGGTTATGATAATAAATGCCGCATTTTAAAGAAAGAAGCCAGAGCCACTTTGGTCGTATCTTGTTTTTTTTAAGATAAATTTTATTCGATGTATATTAATAGAATACAGCAATACCTTTTTAAATATTTCCTTTTTTTGAAGACATTTATGCTATTAGGCACATTAATAGTTGTAAATTAAACGGTATCTAGGATTATAGACACTACTGTAATTACTAAATCAAGGTATACATACACAACTTTCCTGATTTTTAAAAATGAATAGATTTATATTTTGAAATCATAAAAATAGCAGTTAATTTTACAGAACTTATTATTAATCTAAATTCAATATAAAATGAAAAAATTACTTTTAGTATTCTTGGCTGCGGCTGCATTTAGTTGTGGTGACAACAAGAAAAATGAAAAAACAGAGATGAAAATGGACACCCCAATGGAAGAGAAAGTTGCGCCTGAAGAAATTATTATGGATTCAAATGTAGCTGTCGTAACCATTGAAGGTAATGACCAGATGAAATATAATAAAAGCGAGATTCGTGTTAAAGCTGGACAAACAGTAAAATTGACGTTAAAACACGTGGGTAAAATGAAAAAGATGGTAATGGGTCATAACTGGGTTTTATTAACACAAGATGCTGACATGGCTACTGTAGGACAAGCAGGTGCTATGGCCGCAGACAACGACTATATTCCAGCGGATATGACAGATATGATTATTACGCATACTAAAATGCTTGGTGGTGGCGAAAGTGATACCATTGAATTTGAAGCTCCAGCTCCAGGAACCTACACCTTTATGTGTACTTTCCCAGCACACTATGCTTTAATGCAGGGTACGTTTATCGTTGAATAATTATAAATACAAGGTTACGAGGAGTGCAATCTGAGTACCGAAGAAAAAAAGCGCTTAAATAAAATTAATTTTATTTAAGCGCTTTTTTGTTAGTTATAAAAGGAAGATATCTGGGTTAATAAGTAGGCTATTACCTCCTCTTCTATTATTATTTATGCCTTTATAGTAATTGCATTAGCCATAAATAAATCGTCTAAACGCTTTAATTTTGGATATAATTCTTCAGCAAGAATTAAAAATTGACATTTTTCAATACTTTCAGGCACTCGAATAACATCGTTATAATATTTAGCTTTTATCACAAATTCGGCATCTTCAATAACAAACAACTTCAATTGCGTTACATTAATTGCATTTAGAAAAAATAATTTATTTAAACGCTTTGGCGTTACAATTACAATATCCTGACCAATATAAATATCTTCTTTTTCGGTGTCTATATCGTGCTCTTCATAGGCGGTGTAAATTCGTAAATCTGTACGTCTTGTAAACTCTAAAAAAGCATCTTTTAGGTCTATTGCTGCCTGTTTGTCCTTAACGAGTATTAAAGCTCTAGGCGCATCTTCAAAAGATCTACTTCCCAATATTTGCATCGTCCCAATAATCATAGCAGTCGTTTTACCCGCTCCCTTTTTCCCTGTGCCATAAATATCTATTCCAGATTTTATTTTCGGTAAAAGTCGTTTCTGAAAAGACGTTGGCGTTTCAATTTCATTGGTAATTAAAGCTTCTTTAATTTCTGGATTTAGCTTTTTAAAAGACATATTTTTCTTCTATTTTTTAAGCCACTAAATTACTCGATATTAATGACGCGGCAAAATACAGTGCCGTTTTGTTTCGATAACAATTAGCGCGTTAGCAACTGCGATTTATTTTTTGGCACGGTGCTTGTATTTTAGTCACTATTCAATCTAAAACCTATTGTTATGAAAAAAATGATCTATTTATTTTCAGCTTTACTATTAATAAGTGTTGCTGTTAGAGCAGAAAGTGAGCCTCATTTAGAGTCCTCAAATTATTCGCGATTTTATGGGTACGATAAGTCTTTCATCTTTGTAGAGCAAGGTATTGAGTTTTCAGTGTTCCCAGATGGCCAATTTGATTTCCACCTTCCTAGTTACGGCGCCAATATAAATGTTTCAATGGGTTCGCCAAATGTTCATATTAGTTTCAATTCGGGTTACGATTACGGTGCTTATGTGCAATATGATGACTATGGTGCGATTGTTCAAATTGAAAATGTTCCGATTTTTTACGATTACTACGGAAGAATAAATCAAATTGGCAACGTTTTCGTTACTTACAATCATCACGGTTTCGTCTCGCGTCTAGGTGGTTTACACGTGTATTATAATGGCCACAATACGTTTTCTCATTTTAGAGGCTACATAAATGTGCACAACAGACATTATGTGCGTAGACCTTGGCATTCGTATTATAGAATTCCTACACGCCAGTATTGCGTAGTGTATAACAAACCGTACCGAAAACACTATAAAGCGGTGCGTTACCATTACAATTCGCCTTACGTTAACAATAGTAGAAGACGCACGGCGGTTGCCAACAGAAGAGGCCTTTCTATTAAAAGAAATAGAAATTACGCGTCTCGTACCGATGGTAGACAACGTATTGCTAATAATAGCTCTAGAAACCGAAAAACTTCGCGTGCAACATCTTCGCGTTCGCAAAATAAAAGTAATGCAACAAGAAGCACAACACCAAGACGCACCACTGAAGCTCGGTCTGATAAAAACAACACGAGAAATACAAAGGCAAACACACCTAATCGCACGAAGAGAAACGATCGTGTATCGACACCTAAAAGAGCCGAAACAAAATCGGCGCGAACTCAAGAGAGAAGTTCGCGTTCTAAAGGAGAAATGAGAAGTCCTTCGGCCCGTAAAAAAGCGCAACCGAGAAACCCTAAATCAAGGGAACGTTCTTCATCTTCTAACCGTTCTAAAAGTAAATCAGGAAGAATATAAGCTCTTTTGTAATATAAACTTCACCTATTGCTCCTCTTAAGGTTTCAATAGGTGTTTTTATTTAAAACTATTTCTAACGTTTCAATAGCTTATTAATCAAATTTGTAATGTCTATAGATAAATTAAATCGGTAGACAACAAAACCATAAAACACACTTAATAACAATGATTTTAAGGCGATATTAATTACAGGATGAAATGGGAATTCCCAAAAGTAAAAACAGAAGCCGCAAACAGTAATTAAAGCTAAAGTCTTGTAGGTGTTTTTTGTAAATGGTTGCATATTAAATTTTAAATACACAAAAATAACCTTGATTGTATTATATAAAAATATGGTAATACAACTCGCATAAGCCGCTCCATTAATACCAAACTTCGGAATAAAAAGAGTATTTAACAGCACAGTTGAAATTGCTAATAAAACGCCCAAAAACAACACGACTCGGTAATAATCACTATTAAACAGAATCGCATTATTATTACCTAACGCATTATCAGATAATTTCGCTAACCCAATAACAAGAACGATAAGGAGCCCGTTTGTATAGCCGTCTGCCATTAAAACATATAACTGATTGATATTTGAAATAATGATTAGAAAAATAAATCCACTAATTATAAGCAGACTTAACGCACTTTTTTGGTAGAGTCTTTTAAGTTCGACCTTATTACCATCATTTAGCAATTTTGCCGTTAGCGGATACGTTATTTGGTGCATAGAGCGCAAGGGCACTCCAATAACTGCTGCAATATAAATGGCTACGCCATAAAAAGCCACATTTTCTATAGCGACATATTTACCAATCATAAACTTATCAATCTCTAAAATGATATTAGCGACCGAACCCGCAATAATAATTAAAGACGTGTATTTTAATATTCGAGATATCCCCTTAAGTTGAATGTGCTTTATAGACGGAAATCGTAAACTATAAGCATACAATTTCATTATTATCATTCTCACCACATATACCGCTACAATCGCCTGAATTAATTCCTGAGTATCTAAGTAACCAAAATACAACAAAAGCAATAAAACAGTAGTGCACCCCCTATGAAACACTTCTTTCATAAAATTACCAAACACACTTTGCAACTGTACTTTGCTCCACGCGTAAAACACCTCGAAATAAGCAAAAGCAATCGCTGTGATAATAATATACCACGTATAATCGCCCACAATAGGATTTTCTTTAGAAATCCAATCGCTTACAATATCGAAAGCAATAAAACTGATACCAATGGCCGGAATAATAACAATAAAAGGCAACAACAGCATTAAGGTTAAAAAACCGTTTTGGGATTGCCGTGTTTTAAAAGAGGAATAGAATTTTACAATGGTATTATGTACGCCAAACGCCATTAGTGGCATCATTATATTGGCGGTAGATAAAATAAAAGTTATCACACCAAAATAGACAGGATCTATAAATTTGGTAAATAAAAACAATACGTTAATGGCGCCTATTCCAAATCCTACATAGGTAATTACCGTGTTTTTAATAGATTGATTAACGACTATTCCCATTATAAAAGTTCAGCTAAAGATTTGGTTACATTTCTTCGACTGTATTTTTGTAAACCAATCGCCTGGGTTTTTAAGTCACCCCTTTTAAAGGCCTTGTAATGTGTTTTAATTGTAGATTTTAAAGCCTCGTAATCGCCGTAATTAAAATAGCTCCCAGTATTGGTTTCTTTTAAAATATCCTCCACGTCGCTATCAATGGGGCCAATAGCAATTATCGGTCGCTCGGAAACCATATACTCAAATAACTTACCCGGAATAATCGCTTTTGTTTCGTCGGAATCAATTTCAACTAATAACAATAACTGTGTTTGTTTTTGATGCACTATGGCTTCATTATGAGAAACATAACCCACATTATTTAAACAATCATTTAAACTATACTTACTAATAGATTGTACTACAGAATCACTTACAGCGCCAACCAGTTTCAACTGAAAATCCGATTTAAAGTCTTTATCCTCATTTCGTAAATCGTGAAGTACTTTCCATAATATTTCTGGATTTCTTTCTGATAAAAAAGATCCAATATGCGCCAAGCTAAACTTAGAGTCCCTAACGATAGCTTGGGGTTTCTCGACATCATAACCATTAGTTATGACGGTTATTGGTTGTTTGGTTAGTTGCTGAAATTCTTTTTTTGTGTTATTACTCGTCACAATTATTTTATCGGCAGTAGTAAGCACCTGCTTTTCTAAATTTTTATGTTTTTTCTGAGAAGCTTGAGTGAGTCTTAATTTTTTATGATACCCGATCGACGTCCACGGATCGCGAAAATCGGCAATCCACTGTACGCCAAGATTTTCTTTAAGCTGCAAACCAATTAAGTGTAGGCTATGTGGCGGTCCGCTAGTTATAATAGTGTCTATCTTATAATCTGAAATATAAGTAGACAGATACGCCACAGAAGGCTTTATCCACCCTTTTCTGGCATCGGGAATAAAAAAATTGCCGCGAACATAAAGCATTAGCTTCTCTATAATCCCTAATTTTTTATTCTCAGGAATAATACCTTTACTTATGGTTTTTGATTTATTAGACAGAAATCCTGCGAACTTATAAGGCTCTTTTATAGGCTGCTTAAGCACTGTTACTTCATCTGATACTTCAGATAATAAACTTTCATCTACAATGGGATAATTGGGGTTAGATGGGCAATAAACGATAGGTTCAATTTGAAATTCGGGTAAGTATTTTACGAATTTCAACCAACGCTGAACACCAGGCCCTCCTGCAGGTGGCCAATAATAGGTGATTATAAGTACCTTTTTATTCACTTAATTTCTTTCTGTTTTTAAACTCATAAAACAAACCACCCAGTATTAATATCGCTAAAAGAACAGACGATGCTAACGCAATACTACTTCCGGTTTCTACCACTTGCGGTTCAAATTTAAATTCTATAACACTTCTTCCTTTTGGTGTTTGCAGTCCGCGTAGCGTATAATTTACTTTATGAATAGGTTTTAATTCTCCATCTACATAAGCGTTCCAACCTTCTTTATAATACATTTCTGAAAACACCGCAAACCCTTCATTTAGGTTCTTAGAGTCGTATTTAATATAGTTTGGCCTATAGTCTAAAACAGTTATAGACGCTAAAGAATCTACAGTAAAAGCACTTTCTATAGCTTCATTAGTTGTAATTGCTATTGCTTTATTATCTAATTTATTTAACGCTAGTATTTCTTCGTCTGGAGATGCAACAGATTTTACCTGGCTAACAAACCAAGCATTCCCATTGGCATCTTCATTAGTAAAGACAGCGGTACCTTGCTGTTCGTCTGGTACAATGATATACTTTGCATTAAGCATATTTAGTACGTTAATATTATTCTGAGAAATATAAAAGTCAAAAACCTCGTTGTAACGCTTTAATTTTGCAGCGTGATAACCAGTTAAGGAATTATGGAAAAACGATGCTCTAGCCCCGCCAGACGCCAAATCGAACACTCTATAGTGAGATGTGTCTTTAAGTATTTGTAAATCGGAGGTATTAGGCTGATATGGCTGTTCTACTTTATTTGCAGACACAAAATTATCGTTATTAACATAGCGCCTATCTACGCCCACTAAATCAAATACAATTAAGACTGCAAAAACAATAATAACTTTAGTTTCGTTTAATTTTTTCTTTAAGAAGAAGAAAATCGTTCCTGCTGAAAGCAATACTAATATTAAGGTTCTTAGAGTATCGTTTGTGAAGAGTATTTTTCTATCTTCCACTAAAGCACTAGCAAAATCTAAACCATAATTTTTACGAAACATTTGATCTCTCAAGCCTATAAAATCAAAAAATACTGATTTAAAAACTAAAAACACCACGGCTAATCCCGCAGTAATTCCTACAGAATATTTTAAAGCTTTCAGTTTTTCTTCATCACTATTAAAAGCGTTGAACAGCTTCACCAAACCGAAAATTCCTAAAATTGGAACACATAATTCTAAAATAACTTGAACAGAACTTACGGCTCTAAACTTGTTATATAAAGGCATATAATCGATAAATAAATCGGTTAATACACCAAAATTCTTTCCGTAAGATAATAACAGAGATAATACTGTACCACCTACTAGCCACCATTTTAAACGGCCTTTTACTAGAAATAAAGCGAATACAAACAAGAAAACAATAACAGCTCCAACATATGCTGGCGCTTCAACAATAGGTTGATCTCCCCAATACATTGGTGCGTGTTTCACCGCTTCTTTAGCTTGTAACGGACTCGCTCCTAACCCTAAGTATGCGTCATAAAGATTTGAATCTTTACCGATATCCTCCCCCATTCCTCCTCCCATAAAGCGAGGAATAAATAAGTTGAATGTTTCTAATTTACCATAGCTATATTCGGTAATATATTCAGTAGTTAATCCTGAAGACGCTGCTTCTTTTTTAGAGCCGTCCGCGTTAATAGTTAACGCACTAGGACCACGTGTGCTTTCTTTTACATATTCTTGCGTCGCTAAAAGCCCTGTAGCATTCAAACCAATAGCAACAACAAGCGCCACCGTTAAAATCCCTACCGATTTAAAATAATGCGGTAACACTTTTTTGCGATACGCATCTACTAAATAAGCGACTCCTAAAACAACAACCAACAGCATCAAATAATAGGTCATTTGATAATGATTTGTCACTAATTCTAAGCCTAACGCAAGTGCTGTAATTATAAAACCAACAATATATTTTCGTCTAAACGTAAGAATAATCCCACTTAAAACCAGCGGAAAATACGCAATGGCGTGCGCTTTAGAGTTATGCCCGACGCCTATAATAATAATTAAATAGGTAGAAAAACCAAAGGCCAAAGCGCCTAAAGCTGCCAGTTTATAATTGACTTTTAAACTGAGTAACAGAATATAAAACCCTATAAAATAGAGAAAAAGATAATCGGCAGGTCGCGGTAAAAACCGAAGTGCCAAATCTAATTGTTTAATGTAGTTGTGCGGATATTTAGCTCCCAGTTGGTAAGTTGGCATTCCAGCAAAACCACTATTGGTCCAATACGTTTCTTGTCCGGTTTCGGCTTTAAATGCTTTGTGTTGCTTAGCCATCCCCTCATAATGCACAATATCACTCTGTAATATTTGTTTACCTTGCAATACGGGACTAAAATAGGCTAATGATAAAATAATAAACCCTACAAACACTAATAAATGTGGCAGGATTTTTTTAAAAGAAACGTGCATAAAATGTGTTAAAACTATGAGCTTGAAAAATACTCATATTTTTCGAGATTATTCAAATTTGAAATTGAAAATAGTTTTAAAAGGTAAAAACAACTGAAGATAAAGCCTAAGCGTTAATCTACTTCCTCATAATCAACATATTCGCCAACATTTTTATTAGACGTTGAATTTTGCGGCATTTTGTCTATTGTGATTTCACCTTCTTTTTCTTTAGTTTGCTGTTTTTGTTGCTTCTGCTGATTAGCAAAATCCTTAAACTGAGCACCGAATTTTTCTTGCACTTTTTTAGAAAAATAGCGCATTATCATCGGTGCAAATAATCGAGATACTATTTTATAACCGTAATAAAATAAAAGAATAAAAAGTATAGTTTTTAAAATTCCCATATTATAGATACTTGTTGGTGTAATTTTATTAAACACAAAAATACAATACTATGAGAGTAATTTCAGAATTAATTCCTTAAAAAAAATATAAAATCTCTATATTTGGAGCAAAACCCAATACCTATGTCAATAAAGAAGTTTTATGCGCTTGCACTTCTCTCTATTGCAAGCTATACTTTAAATGCTCAATATACAGAAGTTATTAATTCTAACCGGCCTGGCGTATCTCGATCGGCATTTTCTGTCGGTACTAACGTCGCTCAGTTAGAAATTGGCCCATATATGATTAAGGAATCGCACACACCATTAAAATATGAAGTGTCTGGTTTTGGTATCGATTTTGCTGCGAGATACGGTTTTTTATTACCTCAACTAGAACTTAATATTGAAGGAACCTACCAAAATGATACGTTTAAAGACAGTCGCTCCATTATTGCACTAGACACAAAGCGATCTAATTTCAAGAACTTGGTAATCGGGGCTAAATACCTGGTTTACGACCCGTATAAAAATGCGAAAGAAGAAAAACCGAATATTTTTAGCTATCACGCCAACAGAAAATTTAAATGGAATTCTTTAATTCCAGCAGTTGCCGTTTATGCAGGTGCTAATTTCGATTCTAAAGACAACCCATATACTGCGCCTGGCGTAGAAGGCATTAGCCCTAAAATAATGGTGTCGACTCAAAATAATTTTTCCAGTGGTTGGGTATTAGTTTTAAACTTCTCTAAGGACAGAATTGGAACAGACTATTCCGATTTCCAATATATTGCCACCGTAACAAAATCGATTACAGATCAATGGGTTTTATTTGGTGAAACACAAGGAATCCAGAGTGATTTTTATGCCGATAACCTATTCCGTTTTGGAGGTGCTTATTTGTGGGGAAGAAATTTTCAGTTAGATACCGCGGTAACTTTCAATACGAAAGACACACCTTCCGTTTTTGGTGTTAACTTTGGAGCCTCCTACCGATTCGATTTTCATAAGGATAAACTGGATAATGGAACGTCTGCAGAAGATGAAGCAGAACGTAAAGCCAATAAGAAAAGACAAAAAGACAATAAAAAAGCTAATCGCTCTTCTGAAAAGAGAGAAAAAGAAACTCAGGTTATCGATTTCGATGATAACTAATCGCTACTAAACTTATATGATTACAGTAAAAAAAATCGACTCAAAACAAGGCTTAAAAGCATTTGTGAAATTTCCTTTTTCTATTTATAAAGATTCAAAATATTGGGTTCCTCCTATTATATCTCAAGAACTTGAAACATTTGATAAAAACAAAAATCCTATTTTTAAGGATGCTGATGCCACTTTCTTTTTAGCTTATAAAAATGATAAAGTAGTCGGTCGTATTGCGGCAATTACAAACTGGCTTGAAATAAATAACCAAAACCAGAAAAAAATGCGCTTTGGTTGGTTCGATTTTATAGACGACTTGGAGGTTTCTAAAGCGTTAATTAATGAAGTGAAAGCCTTGGGAAATCATCACGATTTGGAATACATGGAAGGCCCTGTAGGTTTTTCTAATTTAGACAAAGTAGGTGTTGTTACAGAAGGTTTTGATCAAGTTGCTAGTATGATTACATGGTACAATCATTCTTATTATGTTAACCATTATGAAGCTTTAGGTTTTAAGGTCGAAAAATCGTACTCCGAGAATAAATTTCCTTTTAAAAACGTACATCCCGATTACTTCTATAAAGCACAAGAACTTATTAAAAAGCGTTATAAACTGCGTGCTTTAAAACTCACTACGACTGAAGAGGTTATGCCATATGTCGATAAAATGTTCGATTTATTTAATTCCTCTTATTCGCAACTATCGTCTTTTGTAGAGATTACAGATATTCAAAAAGAATTCTTTAAGAAAAAATTTATCAGTTTTGTAAACCCCGAATATATTAAATTTGTTGTTGATGAAAATGATGAAATGGTAGCATTTGCTATTGTTTTACCTCGATTTGCAAAAACACTTCAACAGATAAACGGAAAATTATTCCCTTTTGGTTTTTTAAAATTATTGAAAGCTAAAAAAGAAAGTAAGGAAGTGTTATTCTATTTAATAGGGGTAAAACCAGAGTATCAAAATAAAGGAGTACACGCCGTTATTTTTAATGAGTACTATAATACATTTACCGAAAAAGGTATTGAGACGTGCTATAGAACGCCAGAACTTGATGATAATGACGCTATATATAAGATATGGAAACACTTTGATGCCAAAGTAATTATAAGACGTAAAACGTTTAGAAAAGAATTATAAGACGCTACAGTGGGATTTAAAACGGATAGATTTACTTGAAATAAAAACAAAAAAAATCCGATTCAAAAATGAATCGGATTTTTTTTACTTTATATAGTGTCTATTCTCCCATCGCTTTAATTAGATCGGCAGACATACGTCTATAAGTACCATTTACTAAGCGCTCTCTAATCGCTTCGAAAGCATCTAAAGTCTCTTCAACATCTATAAGAGTATGCGTTGCTGTTGGTATCATTCTTAATAAAATCATTCCTTTTGGAATTACGGGGTAGACAACGATCGAGCAGAAAACGCCATGGTTTTCTCTTAAATCTCTTACTAGCGCCATTGCTTCCGGAATACTACCCTCTAAGTATACTGGTGTTACACAACTTTTGGTTGTACCTATATCGAACCCTCTTTCTTTTAAACCCGATTGTAATGCATCTACAATTGTCCATAGATTTTGTTTTAATTCGGGCATTGTTCTTAGCATATCTAAACGCTTCAAAGCACCCACTACAAGTTGCATTTGCAGCGATTTAGCGAACATTTGAGAACGTAAATTGTATTTTAAATAATCAATTATTTCTTGATCGGCAGCAATAAATGCACCTGTACTAGCCATTGACTTAGCAAACGTTGCAAAGTATACATCAATTTCATCTTGAACACCTTGCTCTTCTCCTGCTCCGGCTCCAGTTTTACCTAACGTTCCAAATCCGTGAGCATCATCAACAAAAAGTCTGAAATTAAATCTCTTTTTTAATGCTACTATTTCTTTTAAACGTCCTTGCTCTCCACGCATTCCAAAAACACCTTCGGTAATCACTAAGATACCGCCGCCTGTTTGTTCTGCCATTTTGGTAGCACGTTCTAAGTTTTTTTCTAAACTTTCAATATCATTATGTTTATAAGTAAAACGTTTACCCATATGCAAACGCACACCATCTATAATACACGCATGCGCATCTACATCGTAAACAATAATATCATCTTTAGCAACAAGTGCATCTATAGTAGACACCATTCCTTGATAACCAAAGTTTAATAAATAAGCCGCTTCTTTATTTACAAATTGGGATAATTCATTCTGTAATTTCTCATGAAGATCTGTATGCCCCGACATCATTCTAGCTCCCATTGGGTAAGCCGAACCATAATCTGCCGCTGCTTCAGCATCCACCTTCCTTACTTCAGGATGATTTGCTAAACCCAAGTAATCGTTAATACTCCACGTTATTACATCCTTTCCTTGAAATTTCATTCTGTTAGAAATCTGTCCTTCTAATTTTGGAAAAACAAAATATCCTTCAGCTTGTGCAGCCCATTTCCCTAATGGCCCTTTGTCTTTGTATATTTTTGCGAATAAATCTTTCATTTAATGTATTATCTTAGTTTAGGTGATGCGAAATTAGGCATTTCTACCTTTTTTGCATAATCTTTTTACATTCTATTATTAACAACACAATAACCCGACTAATTTTCTTTATATAGTCAGCTTTTCATTTTGTATTATGTTTCAGTTATTTAACGTATTGTATTGTTTGCGCAGCTTCTTCGTTTTGACTATCGAAAAACCCTTGTTCGTTCATCCATTTATCGCTGTATACTTTACTCATATAGCGCGACCCGTGATCTGGAAAAATAACAACAACAACATCGCTATCTTTAAATTCGCCGGCCTCGTTAAGTTGTTTTACTGCTTGCATCGCCGCTCCAGAGGTGTAGCCTACAAATAACCCTTCTGTGGTAGCTATTTCTCGTGCAGTATGCGCACTCGCTTCATCTGTTACTTTTACAAACTCATCGATAAGATCGAAGTCTGTAGCTGTAGGAATTAAATTTTTACCTAAACCTTCAATACGGTAAGGGTAAATTTCTTTTTCGTCAAATTCGCGTGTTTCGTGGTATTTTTTTAATACAGAACCGTAAGCATCGACTCCAATAACTTTTACGTTAGGATTTTGCTCCTTTAAATACTTAGCCGTTCCAGAGATCGTTCCTCCTGTTCCGCTACACGCTATTAGGTGCGTTATTTTACCATTTGTTTGTCCCCAGATTTCTGGCCCGGTACTTTGGTAATGAGCTTCACCATTTAAAGAATTAAAATATTGGTTAATATAGACAGACCCTTTATTTTCTTCGTGTAAGCGTTGTGCCACTTTGTAATACGATCTTGGGTCGTCGGCTGCTACATTTGCGGGACAAATATAAACCTTAGCTCCCATTGCTTTAAGCATATCTATTTTGTCTGGAGAAGACTTAGAACTTACTGCCAAAATACAGTCGTATCCTTTTATAGCACTCATCATAGCAATACTAAATCCTGTATTTCCAGATGTTGTCTCTATAATTGTATCTCCAGGTTTTAAAATACCCTCTTTTTCTGCTTGCTCGATAATATATAAAGCAATTCTATCCTTAGACGAGTGTCCTGGATTAAACGCCTCCACTTTCGCTAAAAAGCTACCTTTACAATTAGAAGTTATTTTTTTTAGTTTAATTAAAGGTGTGTTCCCTACTAGGTCCAACACACTATCATAAACATTTTTATTATCGTCCATAAATATTTTTTACAGGTTACTTTCAGTTAGATAAATGCAACTTAAACCCCGCTAAATTAAGCATTTTTTTTTTAATGCTTAATTCCTTCAAGATCTAATAAAAAGGCATATTCTAAAGCGACCTCTTTTAAACTTTCAAAACGCCCTGATGCACCACCGTGACCGGCATCCATATCAATAGAAAATAATAATTTATTAGTATCCGTTTTTAACTCTCTTAATTTCGCTACCCATTTTGCTGGTTCCCAATATTGTACCTGAGAATCGTGTAAACCTGTAGTCACTAACATATTTGGGTACGCTATAGCTTCCACATTATCGTACGGTGAATACGATTTTATATACTCGTAATATGCCTCTTCATTTGGGTTCCCCCATTCGTCATATTCTCCGGTTGTTAAAGGGATTTCGTCATCTAACATCGTGGTAACTACATCTACGAAAGGCACCGCAGCGATAACGCCATTGTATAATTCTGGTTTAATATTAACGATCGCTCCCATTAACAATCCGCCAGCACTTCCACCCATTGCGTATAAATGTTGGGGAGACGTATATTTTTCATCAATTAAAAACTCAGAACAATCTATAAAATCGGTAAAAGTGTTTTTCTTAGTCAGCAATTTACCGTCTTCGTACCAATTTCTACCTAAATATTCGCCCCCTCTAATATGAGTAATCACATATATAAATCCGCGATCTAATAAACTTAAACGAATGGTAGAAAAATAAGGATCTATCGTCGCACCATACGAACCATAGGCATATTGCAACAGTGGGTTGCTACCGTCTAAAACGATTCCTTTTTTATACACAATAGACATTGGTATTTTCACACCGTCTCTCGCCGTTGCCCAAACACGCTTAGATTCGTAATTATTTTTATCGAAAGTATCGCCTAGAACTTCTTGCTCTTTTTGAACAATTTTCTGACGCGTTAAAAAATTATAATCGATAACAGAGTTAGGATCTGTAAGCGAATTATAACTATATCTTAAAAAGGTATTATCAAAATCGGGATTATTTCCAATGCTTGCGGTGTAGGTTTCATTTTCAAAAGGTAAATAATAGTCCTCTTCTCCATTCCAACTTATAATACGGATTTGGTTTAATCCATTTTCACGTTCATTTACCACAAGATAATCTTTAAAAATCTCAAGATCTTCTAATAAAACGTCTTTACGATGCGGTAAAACATCTACCCAATGCTCTTTTGAAGTATTAGTTTCTAAAGTTTTTTGTAATTTGAAATTGGTCGCGTTGTCCTTATTAGTTAGCACATAAAAACTATCCTTATAATGTGCGATAGAATATTCTAATTCGCGTTCTCTTTCTTGAAACACTGTAAAGGTCTCGTCTGGGGTATCGGCATTTAAAATTCTATATTCTGAAGTTAGCGTGCTAGACGAACCAATAATTAAATATTTTTTAGATTTCGACTTATAAACGTAGGTGTTAAACGTATCGTCTTCTTCTGTAAAAACGAGAGTGTCGTTTGAAGCATCAGTATATAATTTATGCTTGTAAATAGTATCCGATCGCAAAGTCACTTCATCTTTTTTACTGTAAAACAAAGTCTTATTATCATTTGCCCACGTCGCGCTTCCGGTGGTGTTTTCAATTTTATCAGAGAACACTTCACGGGTTACTAAATTTTTAATCTGTAAAGTATATTGCCTTCTACTTACCGTATCAATACAAAAACTTGCCATTGTATTATCTGGACTTATAGAAATCCCTCCTAATTTAAAGTAAGCAAAGCCTTTGGCCATTTCGTTACAGTCGAAAAGGATTTCATCGTCGGCATCTAACCTGTCCTTTTTACGTAAGTAAACAGGGTAATCTTTTCCTTTTTCGTAACGCGTAATGTACCAGTATCCATTATACTTATAAGGTACCGAGGTATCGTCTTCTTTTATGCGCCCTTTCATTTCCTCGAACAAATCAGCTTGAAATTTCTCAGTATGCTTTAAAACTCCTTTGGTGTATGTGTTTTCGGCTTCTAGATAATCTATAACCGACCGGTCTTCACGATCGTTTAACCAAAAATAGTTATCAATTCTAACATCGTTATGTCTTTCTAAAATCTTAGGAATTTTATTCGCTATTGGTGGTTGCAATGGTGCTATATTAGTGCTCATAATTTTTAATTCAATGGATGCAAAAATAAAACTTCTAAACAAGAATTGCTGCTCATTTTTGATATATCTCTAGTTTCTATTTTAATACAAATCTATTTTATAAATTTGTAGTCTAATAACTTTAAAATCTAAAATTATGTTTGGTGATATTATGGGAATGATGGGTAAATTAAAAGAGACCCAACAAAAAGTTGAAGAAACAAAAACACGCTTAAATTCTGTATTAATAGATGAACAAAGTAGCGACGGCCTTTTAAAAGTAACACTTACCGCAAACCGAACGATAAAATCTATTGCAGTAGACGATACATTACTTAAAGATAAAGAGCAATTGGAAGATTATTTAGTATTAACCTTAAACAAAGCAATAGAAAAAGCAAGTGCCATTAACGAAGCCGAACTTGCTGCAGTTGCTAAAGACGGAATGCCAAATATTCCTGGTATGGACGGAATGTTTAAATAATTAAAATATAGATTATATAAAGAAAAGGAAGCTGTCGGCTTCCTTTTCTTTATGCTATTTACTGCTATTAATAAGCGGTGCTTACATCGTTCTCAATACTCTCAAAAGATAATCGTGCTGCTCATTTGTATAATCTAAATGTGTAACCAGACGCAATTTACCTTTACCCATAGCACTAATTTGGACATTTTTGGTGTTTAATGTACTTTTAAATTTTCGCTCCTCTTCTTCATTTTTTAAACTAAAAATAACAATATTAGTATCTACTTTTTCTACATTGCTTACTTGAGGCAGATCCTTTAAAACACCTGCTAATTCCTTTGCTTTTTTATGGTCTTCCACTAACCGTTCTCTATTATTATCTAACGCATACAGACCAGCCGCTGCCAAATAACCTATTTGTCGCATACCGCCACCAAAAACCTTTCTAATTCTTATCGCATTTTTCATTATATCCGCATCACCTACTAAAATAGATCCTACGGGGCACCCCAATCCTTTGCTTAAACACACCGAAATGGTATCGAAAATGCGCCCATAATCTTGAGGCGTTTCTTTTGTCTCGGCTAGAGCATTCCATAATCTAGCGCCGTCCAAGTGCAAACCTAAGTGATGCGTATCGCAAACCGCTCTAATTTTTAATATCTCCTTAAAATCCCAGCACGCGCCGCCTCCTTTATTAGTCGTATTTTCTAAAGCCACTAATCGTGTTAACGGGCTGTGGTAAAAGTCGGGCGGATTAATTGCCTCTTCTACTTGTTGCGCCGTAAACATTCCACGATGTCCATCTAACAAATTACAAGACACTCCGCTATTAAACGATGCACCACCACCTTCATAATTATATATATGTGCATATTTATCGCAAATTACTTGATCTCCAGGGTTGGTGTGCAACTTAATAGCCGTTTGGTTAGCCATCGTTCCACTAGGAAAAAACACTGCTTTCTGTTTTCCAAATAGTTTTGCTACTTTAGACTCTAACGCATTTACGGTTTCATCTTCGGCATAGACATCGTCCCCTACTTTTGCTTGCATCATAGCCTCCAACATTTCTTTCGTAGGCTTGGTTACCGTATCACTTCTTAAATCTATTATCATCATTAAAAATTTAGAGTATAAAATTATAAAATAACTCGGTAATTCTTTTAGGTTATGACTTATAATTCTAATTTTGTTTAAAACAGAAAATAAATGATAACATCCGATCAAATTAAAGATCTTTCATCCCGCCTTACAGCGCTAAGGCAATATCTTTGACATAGATGCCAAACGTATAGAAATTAATAATGAAGAAGAGCAAACGTTCGATCCTAATTTTTGGAATGATTCTAAAGCTGCCGAAATCATTATGAAGTCTCTTCGGAATAAAAAACAATGGGTTCAAGAGTATGCTAAGTCTAAAACTTTAGTTGAAGATTTAGAGGTGCTTTACGATTTTTATAAAGAAGAGGAAGCCACTTTAAAAGAGGTTGAAGCTAAATTCGAACACGCCCAAACTGTTATTGAAGATTTAGAATTTAAAAACATGTTGTCTGAAGAAGGCGATAGTTTAAGTGCAGTGCTACAAATTACAGCTGGTGCTGGCGGTACCGAAAGCTGCGATTGGGCGCAAATGCTAATGCGCATGTATTTAATGTACGCCGAAAAAAACGGATTTAAAGTTAAAGAACTAAATTTTCAAGAAGGCGATGTTGCCGGTATAAAAACAGTGACTTTAGAAATTGAAGGCGATTATGCTTTTGGTTGGTTAAAAGGTGAAAATGGTGTACACCGTTTGGTACGTATTTCTCCTTTTGATAGTAACGCAAAACGCCACACAAGTTTTGCATCGGTGTATGTGTATCCTTTAGTCGATGATACTATTGAAATAGACATAAACCCTGCAGACATAGACATTACAACAGCTCGTTCTAGTGGTGCTGGAGGTCAAAACGTAAATAAAGTGGAAACTAAGGTGCAATTAACGCATAAACCATCGGGCATTCAGATTTCTTGCAGTGAAACGCGCTCGCAACACGATAACCGATCGCGAGCTATGCAAATGCTAAAATCTCAACTTTACGAAATCGAACTTCAAAAGCAACTGGCACAACGTGACGATATTGAGGCCGGCAAAATGAAAATTGAATGGGGAAGCCAAATTAGAAACTACGTGATGCATCCTTATAAATTAGTAAAAGATGTAAGAACGGCTCACGAAACCGGAAACGTAGATGCAGTTATGGACGGCGATATTTCGGCATTTTTGAAAGCGTATTTAATGAAGATGGGGCAACAAGAAACCGAGAGTAACATCTTATAATTAGCAACACTATAATTATACACCGATTATGATAAAAATATACCACAACCCTAGATGTAGCAAATCTAGACAAGGCTTAGAAATCTTAGAAAATTCTGGAAAGGAATTTGAAATTATAAAATATTTAGACACCGTTCCTAACGAAAGTGAATTAAACGCCGTAATTAAATTACTAAATATTTCAACTTTAGAACTCGTAAGAAAAAACGAAGCGGTTTGGAAAGACTCCTACAAAGATAAAACGCTAACCGATAGCGAAATTATAGCGGCAATGGTCGCACACCCTAAACTTATAGAGCGGCCCATAGTTATTAATTGCAAAAAAGCTGTTATTGGACGACCACCCAGTGCTATACTAAAAATAATTTAATTTAAAAAAAGCTGCAAAATTTATACATTTGCAGCTTTTTTCTTTTAACAAATCTTTAACCAAACACGATTAAACCAATCTTTAATTTTGCTGTCTTACTCACTAAACCTATCGAAATTAAAACAAAATAATGCAAAAAGTATTTTTATCATTTATTTTTATTGCCCTCTTTTCAACAACAAGTTGGGCGCAAAATAAAAGTAACAGCGAAGTTATTGTCTCAGGAAAAATTCAAGACAAAGACACGAAAACACCTTTAGAATATGCTACTGTAGTGTTAAAAAGTAATATTCCGGGCAAATTAGCAACAGGAGGTATAACCAACGAAAATGGAGAATTTAATTTTTCTGTTGAAACAGGAACCTATACCGTTTCGTTTGAGTATATAGGCTTTAAAACACAAGCGGTTGCCGATAAAATCATTACTAAAGATATTAATTTTGGTATAACATATTTATCCGAAGATGCCCAGGCGTTAGGCGAGGTTGAAATTATTGCTGAAAAAACAACCGTTGAAATAAAACTGGATAAAAAAATCTATAACGTAGGAAAAGATTTAACCGTTCGCGGTGGTACTGTAAGTGACGTATTAGACAATATCCCTTCGGTTTCTGTAGACGTTGAAGGTAATGTCGCTTTACGTGGTAACGATAACGTACGCATTCTTATTAATGGTAAACCCTCTGGTTTAGTAGGATTAAATTCCTCTGAAGCCTTACGTCAATTACCAGCAGAATCTATAGAACGCGTAGAAGTAATTACGTCCCCATCTGCACGATACGATGCTGAAGGTACTGGTGGTATTTTAAATATTATTCTAAAACGTAGTAAATTACAAGGTCTAAATGGTGCCATTACTGCCAACGCAGGTTATGCACCAGCTGCCGGACTCTCTGGAAATATAAACTATAGAACTGGAAATATAAATATTTTTAACACGACAGGATATAGCTACCGAGAAGTGCCGGGACAATCGACAACGTCTAACCGTTATTTTAATAAAGATTATGATGCCAACGGAATACTTATTGCCGATAATCCAGACACCTATTTAGATGAAAGTAGCGAATACGATAGAATAAGAAAAGGATTCAATACGAATTTTGGAGTGGAATGGTATGTCGATGATTCTGCGTCATTAACAACCTCTGTTTTTTACAGAAATAATGATAATGAAAGTAATACCGCTAATACGGTACAACGTTTTGATGAGAATAGAAACTTAACATCCACTAGTTTACGTTTAGATCCAGAATTAGAAGATGATAAAACAATTCAATATGCTTTAAATTTCGATAAACGATTTAATGATAGCGGCCATAAATTAACTTTCGATTTTCAATATGAAGATACTCAGGAGAATGAAAACTCTTTAGTTAACACTAACGGATTAATTTCTGAAAAAGTAGGTAATTTAGAAGATCAACAACGTATTTTATTACAAACGGATTACGTGTTACCTATTGGCGAAAAATCGCAATTCGAATTAGGATACCGTGGAAACTTTAATAACACCACTACAGATTACTCGGTTGCTTTTTTAGACACCGACACCAATACGTTTGAGAGTAGTTCCGACTTAACAAACGTCTTTAAATACAGAGAATACTTAACTGCTGTTTACACTCAATTTGGTAGTAAAATAGGAAAATTTTCTTACCTTTTAGGTCTGCGTTTAGAAAATACTCAAATTACTTTAGACCAACCAACCAGTGGAGATTTTAGTAAGAAAGACTACACCGGCTTATTCCCAACTGTAAATTTAAGTTATCAATTAACCGAGAAAGAAAGTGTAACCTTAGCCTATAGCAGACGTTTAAGAAGACCTTGGTCATTTTTCTTAAACCCGTTCCCATCGCGCTCTAGTATTACGAACGTGTTTCAAGGAAACCCGGACTTAGACCCGAGTTACTCCGGCCAAGTTGATTTAGGTTACATAAAACGTTTTGGCAAATTTACTTTCGATACCTCTGCCTATTACGCACACGCCACAGATGTCTTTAACTTTATAAGTTACGATTCAGGAAACACCGTGTTAATAGAAGGTGAGCAAGTACCTGTTATTAACCGTGGTCCTATAAACTTATCAACGGAAGATCGTCTTGGGTTTGAATTTACGCTAGGCTATCGTGCATCGAAAAAATGGAACATTAACGGAAACTTTAACTTTTTCCAGAATGAAACTGAAGGTATCACACCAAACGGTTTAGATTTAAGTAATAAAAGTACGAGTTGGTTTGCAAGAATTAACAATAAATACACATTGCCAGGTGGCGTAGAATCTCAAACACAATTATTCTATAGAGGCCCTAGTGAAGATGCGCAAAATACTAGAGAAGGATCATTCTCTACAAATTTAGCCTTTAGTAAAGATGTGTTCAACGAAAGAGCTTCTATTTCCTTTAATGTGAGTGATTTGTTTAATAGTAGAAAACGTGTTCAAACAACAACAACGCCTACGTTTTATGCAGAGAGCGAATTTCAATGGAGAGAACGTAGTTTTAACTTATCGTTTACTTACAGATTTAATCAGCAAAAAAACAGACAGGAGCGCCAAAGAAATTCAAATGGTGGTGGGGAAGAGTTTGAAGGCTAATCGCCTTAATACAATTAAATACTAAAGAATTACTATAAATTCTTATAAGGATTACCAACACATATTAAAACCTGAACAGTAGAATTACTGTTCAGGTTTTTTGTTTTGTGGGTTTTTAATTGCAATCCGGCTTGTTGGCAATCTATACACCAATTTGATTTGCAACAAAGTGATTAAATTTAAGATAGAACTGTATAGCTAGAGAAACTTTAAGGCTCTAATTCTTATTTTTATGGCACGTTTAACAACCGTTTAAGGCAAACCTCAGTCCTGAAAAAGTATGCCTCTCACGCTAGAACATAAAAAAAGGGAAACTGAATAGTTTCCCTTTATAAATATATATAATTTAAAAATTAAGCATCGCGCTTAGCTTTCTTTTCATCTCTAATTTCTTTTAAGCGCTCCATAATACTTCCACCAATCCAGTAAGGAATAATAAAAGCTGTTAAAAATATCATTAACCAAAACCCTATGGTTAAAATAGTTACGAATGCTAAAAAGCCTAAATATTGGTCAAATTCGAACATAATTGATTGTGTCTTGTTTTATATGTAAAGCAAAGATAAGATAAACTGCTTTTTTAAACAATACAAAGTCAATAATTATTAACAGATTTTGTGAAAGGCGCTAAAAATTCTAGTTTAAAAAAAAAGAGCCGTCCGGTTATAGCGCCTTTTAGTGGTCTTAAAATGATACTTTTTAAATTTAATTAGACCACTACTCTATGCTTCAGATTATAGGGTCTCATTAATTAATTGTTTAAATACACTAGATTTTTTCAGATGAAGAAAGCCCTCTCTAGTTTTACATTTAACTTTCAATATATAAAATCGTTACCTTTTTTGAAACGGGATAAATTCCGAAGAAAAAAAACTGAATAGTGCTAAATATCTTATGTTTGTAAATAATAAATGCACTTAAAATTGTAAATTTGTGGGACTAAAATAAACCACAAATTATGGAATTTAGAATAGAAAAAGACACAATGGGCGATGTAAAAGTGCCTGCAGATAAACTTTGGGGCGCACAAACGGAACGCTCTAAAAACAACTTTAAAATTGGTCCAGCAGCCTCAATGCCCTTAGAGATTGTTCACGGATTTGCTTACTTAAAAAAAGCGGCCGCTTATACAAACTGTGAACTTGGCGTTTTATCTAGCGAAAAAAGAGACTTAATTGCTACTGTGTGTGATGAGATTTTAGAAGGTAAACACGACGACCAGTTTCCATTAGTCATTTGGCAAACGGGTTCTGGTACGCAAAGTAATATGAACGTGAATGAGGTGATTGCAAATAGAGCTCACCAATTGGCAGGACATGTGGTTGGTGAAGGAGAAAAAACGATTCAGCCAAACGACGATGTTAACAAATCGCAATCGTCTAACGATACCTTTCCAACAGGAATGCATATTGCTGCCTATAAAAAAGTAGTAGAAAACACGATTCCTGGGGTTATTAAATTAAGAAACACCATCAACGAAAAAGCAATTTCTTTTAAAGAGGTTGTAAAAATTGGTAGAACACACTTGATGGATGCGACACCTTTAACACTTGGTCAGGAATTTTCTGGTTATGTGGCGCAATTAGACTACGGCTTAAAAGCTTTAGAAAACACATTACCACATTTAAGCGAAATTGCTTTAGGCGGAACCGCTGTTGGTACGGGATTAAACACGCCAAAAGGATACGATGTTTTGGTAGCGAAATATATCTCGGAATTTACAGGGAAACCTTTTATTACAGCGCCAAATAAATTTGAAGCTTTAGCGGCTCACGATGCTATTGTAGAAACGCACGGCGCATTAAAACAATTAGCCGTATCATTAAATAAAATTGCTAACGATATTAGAATGATGGCTTCGGGCCCAAGAAGTGGTATTGGTGAGATTAATATTCCAGCAAACGAGCCAGGTAGCTCTATTATGCCAGGAAAAGTAAATCCTACACAATGTGAGGCTTTAACAATGGTTTGTGCACAAGTTATGGGTAACGACGTTGCTGTAACTGTTGGTGGTATGCAAGGACATTACGAACTTAACGTCTTTAAACCTATGATGGCTGCAAACCTTTTACAATCTGCTCAATTAATAGGTGATGCGTGTTCGAGTTTTAACGCGCATTGTGCTAGCGGAATTGAGCCAAACTACGATGTCATTAAGCAGTTATTAAATAACTCTTTAATGCTTGTTACCGCTTTAAATACTAAAATAGGATATTATAAAGCAGCTGAAATAGCTAACACAGCACACAAAAATGGTACAACCTTAAAAACGGAAGCTGTAAACTTAGGTTACGTTACTGCTGAAGAATATGACGAATGGGTAAAACCAGAAGAAATGGTGGGGTCACTTAAATAATCGACTAGACTATTATATTAAAAGCCAAAATGCATCACTGCATTTTGGCTTTTTTAGTTTCAGTAAGTTTCGTTTATTTTAAGAGGCAGACGAAGGTTACAAAGCGACATATCTTGTTTACATATTCTATTCTCTTTAATAAGAAATTGAAACTATAACCTTGTTTTTTAACTCTTGACTTCTGACTCAAAAATCTGTATTCCATTTTTATTGTACTGTTGTAATGATCACCAAAAACCCACCTTCAAACCCCTAGAAACTCTTCTATTTGTCTTATATTTGAGGTATGAAAAACGCATTAAACAATTCAAAATATAACATTATTGCTATTATTATCTTCGAAATAATTACGTGTAGTATTTCGTTTTCAGCAAATTTTAGCGACCATAGTATTATGTCGACGATTATTAAGTGGACACCAGCAATAATCGGTATTTCTACCCTTTTTGTTTATTTTGTTTCTAGACTTTTCATCAAGAAACTGAACTGGATTATTACGATTTTAGGAATTATTCTAATGTTATATGCGGCACTCACTATCTATGGTACCGATTTTTCACAAACGCTATAAAACAGTTATACACTATGTCTATATTAATAATTAACATACAAGAACTTCTTCAAGTTAGAGAACCTAATGTTTTAAAGGTTTCTGGTGAAGAAATGAAAACACTTCCAACATTACAAAACGCTTATTTGTTAATCGAAAAAGATACGATTATAGATTTTGGCACAATGGATAATTGTAAAGGTATTACAGCCGATACCACCATTGATGCGTCAGGAAAAATCGTTATGCCCACCTGGTGCGATTCTCATACTCATATTGTTTACGCAGGAAATCGCGAGCAAGATTTTGTAGATAGAATTAATGGATTAAGTTACGCGGACATTGCTAATCGCGGTGGCGGCATTGTAAATTCTGCCGAAAAATTACAAAACACTACCGAAGACGCTCTTTACGAACAGTCTGTAGGGCGTGTAAAAAGCGTTATGAAATTAGGAACTGGAGCATTGGAAATTAAATCGGGTTACGGACTAACAACCGCGGCCGAAATAAAAATGCTACGTGTTGTACAACGTATAAAAAACGATTTCCCTATTAAAATAAAAGCGACTTTTTTAGGCGCACACGCTTTACCAAAAGAATATAAAGAGAATAAAGACGGTTATATTGATTTAATTATTGATGAAATGCTGCCAAAGATCGCTGAAGAAAATTTGGCAGATTATGTCGATGTTTTTTGCGAAAAAGGCTATTTCTCTTTAGAAGATACCGAGCGTATTATGGAAGCTGGAAAAAAATACAATTTGGTCTCTAAAATTCACGTGAATCAATTTAATGCTTTTGGTGGTATCGCTTTATCTGTAAAACACAACGCGTTAAGTGTAGATCATTTAGAAGAGTTAAATGACGATGATATTGCTGCTCTAAAAGGAAGTAATACCATGCCAGTGGCCTTGCCATCGTGCTCTTACTTTTTAAGTATTCCATACACACCTGGCCGAAAAATCATAGACGCTGGTTTACCGCTTGCCTTAGCCTCCGATTATAATCCGGGGTCAACGCCGTCAGGAAATATGAATTTTGTAGTTAGCACCGCATGCATAAAAATGAGATTAACACCAGAAGAAGCTATTAACGCGGCAACAATTAATGGTGCGTATGCCATGGGGATTTCTAACGCTTATGGCAGTATTACAAAAGGTAAAAAAGCAAATTTAATTATTACAAAACAAGTGCCTAGTTATAACTATTTGCCCTATTCGTTTGGAGAAAACTTGATTGAAAACGTTATTATAAATGGAAAATTACTAGAATAGCTTCTGCCCCACTTTACATATTAAACACTAGATTCATATAAAAAAAAGACCTAAAACTAACGCGTTTCAGGTCTTTTTATTTTATGCTTTATGGTTGTATTGTACTATCTATTTCTTTAAATTAAAACAATTATTTTAATATAAATTGAGAACTAGAAACTAAATCGGCACCATTAAAAACGTTTACTCTATAACGTCCTTCCTCGAAATCGTTATCTGTTTTATTTATTATAAATTCGCAAATATCTAAGTTAACGTCTTCATAATTAAATTTACTAATTACACTATAGTTCAAAATATCTTCACCAAAAGTAATTTGTTCATTCGCACCTAAAATATTGTTTTTAGGATCTATAACTTGTACATACAACTCTTTATCTCCTGCTTTTACTAATTTATTTTTAGCCACAGTAAAACAGATTCTTAGTTTATCGCTACGTCTTGCACGCTCAGTAGGAATTAACTTTCCCGATGAACGTTCGATAACACCAAAACCTTTCAAATTTAAAGCGTTTAAAACGGACGCATTCTCTACGACATTTGCTAGTTCTGTATTTTGCATTAATAACGAATCGGTAAACATTGTACGTTCTTCTAAACGTACTTTAGTACTGTCTAAAGAAGAAGATAACAATACATTACGCACCTTTAATTCATCATTTTCGGCTAGAACAATATCCATTTCTTTTTGTAAAGCAATATACTTGCTTTTGTAGCGCCAAAGGCTTTTAATATTGGTTTCAGACACCTTTAGCGAGTCGATTAAACCATCAATTCTAGCTTTAGCTTCGACTAAGTTCTGATTTACCACCCTGCTTTCACCCATTGCTACCTCATATTGGGCAGACATTGCGGTTAAATCTTTAAGTACAGTTGCTTTTTCTTCCGTTAATTGTTTTTCCGTCTCTTTACTGTTTTTGTACAATGAAGATGAAAAGATACTTAAGCCAATAAAAAGTACAATAGCAATTCCTAAAGCGACTTTTAAGCCAGTATTTGCTGTATTATTTGTCATAATGAAATATTTAATATAGTTTAGTTAGTGATAAATTTAATGAATTAATACGCTATCTTTTTAAGGTTTTCAATAAATAAAACTGTAATTTTAAATTTCATTAAACGCAGTTATTATTTGTATGGATAAACTTGTTTTATTAACTAACACGACACTCGAATTGCTTACAAAAACACGTTCGGGAGAAACTAAATTCGGCGAACATTGTAAAGTATTAGCTTCAACTAACGAAATATACGATAATATAAAAAATTTAGACGTTAATTATGTTATATTAGGTATACCTGAAGATGTCGGGGTTTATGCCAATCTCGGTAACACCGGAACTTCGAAGGCTTTTGAAGCTACAATTAAAGTTTTGTTAAATATACAAAGTAACCCTTTTACTCACGCCGATAAAGTTCTTGTTTTGGGTCATTTAGACTTTTCAGAGGAAATAATGGCGATGCCTGCTTTTGATAGAGAAAACCCGAAAGAATTAAAAAAGTTAAGGCGATTGGTTGATCAAATTGATAAAGAGGTTAGCGACGCCATTTATACCATTGTTAAAGCGGGCAAAACGCCTATTATTATTGGTGGCGGACATAATAATGCCTATGGTAATATTAAAGGCGCATCTCTCGCACTCAACCAATCTGTTAACGCCCTAAATCTTGATGCACATACCGATTTTAGAGCGCTCGAAGGCCGACATAGTGGTAATGGTTTTAGCTACGCCTACGCGGAAGGATTTTTAGATAAATACTTTATGTTCGGGTTACACGAAAATTACATATCAAATGCTATCTATGACTCCTTAAACTCAAAAAAGGCCTTAAATTATAATACGTTTGAAGACCTGGAAGTGCGAAAAAGTTTAAGTTTCAAAAACGAGTTGAAACGGGCGTTAGAACACATCGGCAAAAAGCCTTTCGGAATTGAAATAGATTGCGATGCTATAAAAAACATACCCAGCAGTGCAAAAACGCCCAGCGGTTTTTCGGTAGAAAAAGCACGACAGGTGATTCATTTCTTCGGAAAACATAAAAATGCAACATATTTACACATTTGCGAAGCCGCACCAAAGAAAAAACAAGCCACTACCGTAGGGAAACTAATCACCTATTTCATTACCGATTTTATAAACGCAAATACAAAAAACGAGTAAAATAATAGTTGTAAATTTGTCACCTATCATTTTGTGCTTCGCAATGACAACACATTATACTTTAAATTCCCAATGACTAAATGTCTTTAACAATAGTTCCTTTTACGCCCGATAACGCTGCAGCTTTTTATAACTTAAATATAGAATGGCTTAGCGCATTATTTGAAGTAGAGCCTTACGATGAAAAAGTGCTCTCGAATCCTGAAACGTATATAATTAATAAAGGCGGATTTATCTTTTTCGCTAAACTTGAGGGTACCATTGTAGGGACTTTTGCACTAATACCTTTACCTAATCAAGACGCTTACGAACTCACAAAAATGGCGGTCTCACCAGATTATCGCGGACAAAAAATTGGTCAGCAGCTTTTAGAATTTTGTATCGATTTTGCGACCCGAAAAAACGATTTCCGATTACTGTTATATTCTAGCCGTAAGTTAGAAAATGCTATTCATTTGTATAGAAAATATGGTTTTAAAGAAATTCCTGTTGAAGACCACTGTGTTTATGAGCGATGTGATATTAAAATGGAATATAAGCCAAATTAAATAAGGTTCTGTAATTGCACATATTGAAGTAAAATAACCGTTTTAGCATCTCGAATGCTGTTATCTTTTAAAAGTTGTAACGCTTCAGTGAATGGCATTTCCAAAACGGCTATCTCTTCATTTTCACCCTCCAATCCGCCGCCAGAATTTATTTTCATTTCTGGTGTATATTCGGCAACAAATAAATGCATTTTTTCGGTAATGGCACCTGGTGACATATAAACTTCCATTATTTTTATAGCGGTTGGTAGTCGGTAGCCCACTTCTTCCTCCGTTTCTCGAAGTACGCACTCAAGCGGCTTTTCATTTCCATCTATAAGCCCTGCACAAACTTCAATCGACGTCCCTTCATTTTTAGTATTCAAATACGCAGGCATTCTAAATTGTGCCGTTAAAATAACCGTTCGCTTTTCTGAATTATATAATAAAACACACGCGGCATCACTGCGATTATAGACTTCGCGAGATACCGTTCGCCATTCTTTATTTTTGAACTGAAAATCGAAATTTATCCGATTTAAAAGAGCCCATTCATTAGATAATGTGATAATTTCAACATTTTTCACTTTGTGTGTCATAGCAGAACGATTTAATTTGTTGTAAAGTGCAATATATTTATAAGCTACTAATTTTTAGTCTGAAATAAACAAATTATATTTATCCTCAAATAAAAAATAGTTAAATGAGAACCACCAATATTATAGTATTAGCGGCATTATTAAGTTTTAGCAGCTGCAAAACAGACGAAAAAACGGACGTTAAAACGGAAGACACTACAAAAACAGTAGTAGAGGCACCAAGAAAAACACCTTTAGAGATTATTCCAATAAACCACGCCACGATGAGCATTGAGTACGGTGTCGATATTATTTACGTTGATCCTGTTGGCGATTTTAAAGCTAAAAACCTTAATATGTCTCCAAGTTATATCTTGATAACTGATATTCACGAAGATCATTTTAGTTTACAAACCTTAGAATCTTTTAATTTACAGGGTACTAAAATTATAGCACCTGCGGCTGTAAAAGAAAAAATGAGCAAAAACTTGGCAGCACAGACCATTGTATTAAATAATGGAGAAATACAAGAAGCACGAAATTTCTCGGTTGAAGCGGTACCAATGTACAATCTAAGAGAAGAAGCGCTTAAATACCACCCGAAAGGACGAGGTAACGGTTATATTTTAACCTTGGGTGAACAGCGTATTTATATCTCTGGTGATACGGAAGATATTCCTGAAATGAGAGCGTTAAAGAATATTGACAAAGCATTTATTTGCATGAATTTACCGTACACTATGACGGTTAAAAGTGCGGCAGACGCTGTTGTTGCTTTTGCTCCAAGAGAGGTATACCCTTACCATTACAGAGGTACAGAGGGTTTAAGCAATGTTGAATTATTTAGAGAATTAGTATTACAAAGAAATAATAATATTGAAGTAATCCAGTGGGATTGGTATAAAACTAAAGAATAGTAATAGTCTAAATACCTAAGGTTTGTAATAAATAACTTTAGCTTTTAAATGCAAAAAGACGGTCTTTTCAGACCGTCTTTTTTTATATACAATTAGTATTTAGCGCTCTTAAAATTAGCGTACTAACTTTTTATACTTAAGACGTTTAGGCATTAAATCGCCACCCAATCGCTTCTTTTTATTTTCTTCGTATTCACTAAATCCACCTTCAAAGAAATACACTTGCGAATCGCCTTCAAATGCTAAGATATGCGTACAGATACGGTCTAAAAACCAACGGTCGTGAGAAATAACTACGGCACATCCTGCAAAGTTTTCTAATCCTTCCTCTAACGCACGAAGCGTATTCACATCTAAATCGTTAGTAGGCTCATCTAATAACAATACGTTTCCTTCTTCTTTTAAAGTCATTGCTAAGTGTAAACGGTTACGCTCTCCACCAGACAATAATTTTACTTTTTTATTTTGTTCGCCTCCAGAGAAATTAAAACGACTTAAATAAGCGCGGGAATTCACTTCTTTTCCGCCCATCATTACCAACTCTTGCTCGTCGCTAAAGTTTTGCCAAATTGTTTTTTCTGGATCAATATTAGAGTGTTTCTGGTCTACGTAAGCTATTTTTGCTGTATCCCCCACTTTAAACTCTCCTTTATCTGCCTTTTCTTCACCCATAATCATTCTGAAAATGGTTGTTTTACCTGCACCGTTTGGTCCGATAACTCCAACAATACCTGCTTGTGGTAAATTAAAGTTTAAATCTTCATATAGCAATTTGTCATCGTAAGCCTTACTAACGCCCACAGCTTCAATTACATTTGTACCTAAACGCGGTCCGTTAGGAATGTAAATCTCAAGCTTTTCGTCCAGTTGTTTTTGGTCTTGACTCATTAACTTATCGTAGTTATTAAGTCTGGCCTTCTGCTTTGTTTGTCTTCCTTTTGCACCCTGACGTACCCAGTCTAACTCGCGTTCTAATGTTTTTTGACGTTTAGAAGCTGTTTTGCTTTCTTGCGCCATACGTTTCGATTTTTGATCTAACCAAGACGAGTAGTTTCCTTTCCACGGGATACCTTCACCTCTATCCAATTCTAAAATCCAACCTGCCACATTATCTAAGAAATATCTATCGTGCGTTACAGCGATAACAGTTCCCTTATATTGTGCTAAATGGTGCTCTAGCCAATGTACAGATTCTGCATCTAAGTGATTGGTAGGCTCATCTAGCAATAACACATCTGGCTCTTGTAATAATAAGCGACACAATGCGACACGACGACGCTCTCCACCAGAAAGCACACTAATTTTTTTATCACCATCTGGCGTACGTAACGCATCCATAGCAATTTCTAATTTGGTATCTAATTCCCAAGCGTTCGACGCATCAATTTGATCTTGAAGCACAGATTGTCTAGCCATTAACTTATCCATTTTATCGGCATCGCTATACACTTCTTCTAAGCCAAACTGGTCGTTAATTTTATTATATTCGTCAAGAATAGCAACAGTTTCTGCCGCTCCTTCTTTTACAATTTCTAAAACTGTTTTCTCTTCGTCTAGTTTTGGTTCTTGCTCTAAATAACCTACTGTATAATCTTGCAAAAACGTAACATCACCTTGAAAATTATTATCAACCCCTGCTATAATTTTTAATAATGTAGATTTTCCCGAACCATTAAGACCTAAGATTCCAATTTTAGCCCCATAGAAAAAACTTAAATATATATTTTTTAGAACTGGCGTATTCGCACCAGGAAATGTCTTGGTTAAACCAGACATCGAAAAAATTACTTTTTTATCGTCAGACATATTTATTTATAATTTATTATTCATTACTCCGCTTTATTCCAAACGCTTCAATTTACATTCTCTATACTCTTCCCTTCAAGGCATTAAAAACCCATGCAATAGCAAAGAAACCAATTCCTACCGATGCAAAACCCCATCCTGCCACATCATCGTATCTAAAAGCGCCTAAAGCGATAAGCCCTAGTCCTACTATTATCATTATTGTAGTAGCCCAAGCTAGTACCGTATTTTTATTCATTGCCATTACAGTCTTCTTTTAAAATTAGTGCAACCACAAATATCGTTGTTTTAGTGATAATACGCACATTTTATAGGGCTTAATTTTTAAAATTTATAGTTAATAACCAAGGGGTAATAACCAATTATAGTGCACTCTTAAAGGTCGCTACAGCTTTTTTTAACTCCGTATTTAATGCTTCATTTATGATTTTATCTTCGGAAAAATTATCGTTAAAAAATGGCAGTGAAAACGTTTCTGTTATTGTTGCATTATGTAAAGGAAAGCGTTCTTTGGCCATTGCTAATACTGAAGAGCCACCACGACTACCAGGCGAGGTTGCCATAAGAAGCATTGGTTTATTAAAAAACGTTTTTGACTCGATACGAGACATCCAATCGAAGGCGTTTTTAAAAGCTGCTGAATACGCGCCATTATGTTCTGCTAAAGAAATGACCAACCCATCGGCTGTTTTTATTTTTTCTAATAAGCGCTTAGCATTTTCAGGAAACCCCTCTTTCACTTCTTTATCGACTCCAAATAGAGGCATTTTATAATCGTTTAAATCTAAAACTTCGGTCGTTTCCTTTTCTATTAAAGAGCAAGTGTATTCTACTAATTGCTTATTTATAGATTGTTGACTAGTACTTCCCGCAAAGGCAATAATTTTCTTCATAATATTTCGAAATTTTAATAGCAAAAGTAAACAAAATACTTTGTTTCTTTAAATATACTAAATCCACTTTTAGGACTTTCGTAGGTGTTTCAACTTTCGTACTTTAGCCAAAATATACAATTTCACACTAATGGATATCAACTTCAATAAAAACGAGGATCATAATAAGCTTCTAGTTTCAGATTTAAAAAAACGTCTTGTACATGTAAAACTTGGTGGCGGAAAGAAACGCATCGAAAAATTACACGCTCAAAACAAATTAACGGCTAGAGAACGTATTAATTATTTATTAGATTCGAAGAAACAATCTATTGAAATTGGTGCTTTTGCCGGAGACGGTATGTACGAAGAGCACGGGGGTTGCCCATCTGGTGGTGTAGTTGTTAAAATGGGTTATGTAAAAGGAAAACAATGTATTGTTGTTGCCAACGATGCCACGGTTAAAGCCGGTGCGTGGTTCCCAATTACAGGAAAAAAGAATTTAAGAGCACAAGAAATTGCTATAGAAAATAGACTTCCTATTATATATCTAGTGGATTCTGCGGGAGTTTATTTACCACTGCAGGATGAAATTTTCCCTGATAAAGAGCATTTTGGTCGAATTTTTAGAAATAATGCGATAATGAGTAGTATGGGAATTACCCAGATTGCTGCAATTATGGGAAGTTGTGTTGCTGGTGGGGCCTATTTACCAATTATGAGCGACGAGGCTATAATTGTAGAAAAAACAGGAAGTATTTTTCTTGCGGGAAGCTATTTAGTAAAAGCGGCCATTGGTGAATCTATAGATAATGAAACACTTGGTGGTGCAACAACGCACTGCGAAATTTCTGGGGTAACCGATTACAAAGCTAAAGATGATAAAGATGCTTTAGATAAAATTAAAAATATTATTGATAAAATCGGTGATTTTGACAAAGCTGGTTTTAATAGAATTGACGCTAAAAAACCTACTGAAAATCCTGAAGATATTTATGGTATTTTACCTAAATCGCGTGCCGATCAGTACGATATGTATGAAGTGATTAAACGCTTAGTAGATAACTCAGAATTTGAAGAATATAAAGCAGATTACGGAAAAACCATTATTACAGCGTACGCTAGAATTGACGGTTGGGCTGTTGGTATTGTTGCCAATCAACGTAAATTGGTAAAAACAAAAAGAGGTGAAATGCAATTTGGAGGTGTTATTTATAACGATAGCGCAGACAAATCTACACGATTTATAGCTAACTGCAACCAAAAGAAAATTCCTTTAGTGTTTTTACAAGATGTTACCGGTTTTATGGTAGGAAGTAAAAGTGAGCACGGCGGAATTATTAAAGATGGTGCCAAAATGGTAAATGCTGTTAGTAATAGTGTGGTCCCTAAATTTACGATAATTATTGGTAATAGTTATGGAGCTGGAAATTACGCAATGTGCGGTAAAGCTTACGATCCAAGATTAATCGCGGCGTGGCCAAGTGCTGAGTTAGCAGTAATGAGTGGTAAAAGTGCTGCCAAAGTATTGTTACAAATTGAAACGGCATCGCTAAAAAAGAAAGGCGAAACCATTACTAAAGAAAAAGAAGAAGAACTTTTTAATAAAATTAAAAAACGTTACGATGAGCAAGTTTCGCCATATTATGCGGCATCTCGTATTTGGACCGACGGTGTAATCGATCCTTTAGACACGCGTACTTGGATAAGTATGGGTATTGAAGCAGCAAACCACGCGCCTATAGAGAAGAAATTTAATTTAGGTGTTATTCAGGTTTAATATTGAGTAGCATTTAAGACGCAATTAGTTATAGAAAAAAAAGGAACGCATTGGCGTTCCTTTTTTTGTTGCTATTAATCTCTACTCTTATTTTATAGCTTCTACTAATCGTATAAATTCTGCCCTATACCCTGCTTTATCTGCTCCTCTTCCTGCTTTTGCTAAAGCAACAACATCTTTTGCTGTGGTGCTATTATAAAACTGAGAGTCTCTTAATTGCATTCCGAATAAAACTACCGAAGCCGCAAAACTCATATCTTCGGAAGGTGATTCAGTAGTATCTGAAGCCACGTGAATCATCTCGATACTTTTATCTCCGTCGGGTTTTTTGTATCTAAATTTTACCGTTAGCAATTCATCAGAAAACGCTGTATTTGTTTCATTTTTCGTGTATTTTAAATCGTTAAATACTTCTAAGTACTCACTTTTCACGCCTACAGGCATCACTTCGTACAATGCCGTTACCGAGTGACCGCTTCCCAATTCGCCAGCATCGATAGCGTCGTTTACAAAATCTTCATCTTCCAATAATCGGTTTTCATATCCTATTAATCGGTAGGCTTGTACCTTACTCGGGTTGAATTCCACTTGAATTTTTACATCTTTAGCAATCGTATATAGCGTGCCGCCAAATTCCTTTCCAAAGATTAATTTGGCTTCTTGCATAGTATCGATATACGCGTGATTTCCGTTGCCTTTATTAGCTAGTAATTCTAACTTATCATCTTTATAGTTCCCCATTCCGAAACCTAAAACCGATAAAAATACACCTGTTTTTCTTTTTTCTGTGATTAATTCTTCCATCGCCAAATTACTTGAAGCGCCAACATTAAAATCGCCATCGGTAGCCAAAATAACACGATTGTTTCCGTTTTTCTTAAAGTTATCAGTAGCTAATTTATAGGCTAATTCTATGCCTTGGCCACCAGCAGTACTCCCTCCGGCCGCTAAATCGTTTAAAGCTTTTAAGATTTTATCTTTATGTTTTCCAGAAGTCGGTTTTAAAACAACGCCTGCAGCTCCAGCATAAACAACAATAGATACGTTATCTTTTTCTCTTAGCTGATTAACTAACAAACTAAACGCCGATTTTAATAACGGCAATTTATTTGCTGAATTCATTGATCCCGAAACATCAATTAAAAAAGTGAGATTTGACGCCGGGATAGCCTCATTTTCATACGTTTTACCCTGCAGTCCAATTTTTACTAATCGTGTGTTTGCATTCCAAGGTGTTTTTATCTGCTCTGTATTAATAGAAAACGGAACTTCATTTTGAGGTTGTGGATAGTTATAACTAAAATAGTTCACCATTTCCTCTATTTTTACCGCATTTGCAGGAATATCTTGTCCGTTATTAATTAATCGTCTTACATTGCTATACGACGCTTTATCAACATCTATAGAAAACGTAGATAACGGAGATAGTTTTGTACGTTTAAACTTATTTTCGTGAATTTTAGTGTATTCTTCGTTGCTTAAGGCTTCTGTATGAAAAGTGGTATTAGGTGAATTAGGCGCTTTAAATTGGCTGTTTTTAGTGGTAACAACTATAACCCCATTCTTCCCTTGACTACCATACAACGCGCTACCTGCAGAACCTTTAATTACATCAACTTTATTGATTTCATTTGGGTTTAAAGAGTTCAGTGTATCATCTGTAGAAATCACACCATTTATAACAACCAAAGCCTTAGTACCCTCTCCTTTAATAGATCTGTTTCCACGAAGTACAATTTTTCTTGTACCACTATTAATCTTTACACCAGACACTTTACCCGATAGGGATTGAACAACATTAGGATGGTTAGCTCGCGTTAATTGCTCCGTACGTACTACTTGCGTGCTGTACCTAATTCTATCTTTTTTTATTTTTGTCCCCAAGGCCGTGATCACAACTTCATCTAACGACTCTTTATCAAGTTGCATCGCAAAACTTAACGTTGATTGTCTTCTTATTTTTCGTTCTTCGGTACTATAACCAACAAACGAAAACACTAAAACAACACCGCGTTCCACTGAAATAGTATATTCCCCGTCAAAATTAGTTTGCGTTCCAGAAGTTGTGCCTTTAGCCACTATAGTAACACCGGGCAACGCGAGTCCGCCTTCATCCGAAATAATTCCAGAAACGGTTTGTTGATTTTGTGCGTATAATTGCACCGAAATGAGAAAAATAAATAATGTATAGAGTCCAGTTTTCATAATCTGTGGTTTTAAAGTTTATAGTAAAACTATAACCAAAGACGCTAGAATAAAACCGATAATGAGTGAAACGCGTGTTTGAATGAGTGAACGCTAAATTATTAACTATTCAATAATGTCTGATAAAAGATACAATACCGTTTCACGTTTATAATCAAGAACAAAGAATTGACTTACGCTTTCGGACACACGGATGGATTTAGAAGAAAAAGCTGCTTTGCTATCGCCTCAAAATCATTAATAAAAGTACGACTTGATTTCGTAAAGCTATTGAATCGCTTTACCTTAAAAAGATCTTAGAAATACACTAGAAATGAAACTGTTTTTAATAAAATACTGATAAATTTTATGCCTTTTTTAAAAGGGCTAACGTTTTTTGACGTTGAATTTTTCCTGACGTCGTTTCAGCAAAAGCGTCTATAAAATAAATAGCTTTCGGTTTTTTATAATTTTCCAATACTGCAAATACTGAAGGGGTTATAATCATTTCATCACCTTCAATAACAAGAATTAACGCTTCACCTAAGCGATCATCTGCTTCTGAAGCTATAAAAAACCGAGAATGAATTTGGCGTTTTAAAGCCGCTTCAATTTGTTCGGGATGCATTTTTACACCACCAGAATTAATTACATTATCAAAACGTCCCAACCATTTAAATGTGGTTGTGGACTGTAATTCGACAATATCATTCGTCACAATTTTACTATCTAATAATAGAGGAGCTTCAATAACTAAACATTCGCGATCGTCTTGATAAATTATAATATTTGGTAGAATTTCAAAACTTAAAAGAGCGGTGTTTACAGTTGAAACCTCGGTTGTAGTCGATAAATTATTGAGCTGTTTCACGGCAATATGAGAGACTGTTTCTGTCATTCCATACGTTTCGTAAATAGTGGTTTTTAACGGCTGTATTTTATCTAATAAAGCGTTAGAGACTGGTGCGCCACCCACAATAAGTTGTTTTATATTCTGTAATCTATCCTTAGTTTTTAAGAGCTGCATTGGTACCATTGCAACGAAATCGTAGACCGTATCTCTATTAAAATCAACGTCCGATTGTGGCGAGACGCCATCTATTTCCAAGCCTAAAACCATAGCACGAACCAACATCATTTTTCCTGCAATATAGGTCGCAGGTAAACACAACAATGCTGTGCTTTTCGGTTTTAAATTGAAATAAAGTCCCGTTGCTAAAGCCGAATTAACCATCGCTTGCTTTTGTATCTCAATCGCTTTCGGCGCGCCCGTAGAACCCGATGTTTTCGCGTGTAAAACGGGACTATCTTCTAACCATTGCAAGAGAAATTCACCTATTTCCTTTTCAAAAACTGCGCCTTCTTCAATAAAAAAGTGAGCCTTTTCTTTTAAAGTTGTAGTCGTGAATGCGCTTCCATTCAGTTTAAAATGAGGATGTATCGTTTTATAATCGGGCATTCTCTATATCATTATTTACCGCTTCCGTTGGTACTTCTTCAATTTTTCCGAAAAGCTTATCCTGCCAATTATTCCATTTATAGCGTTTACTAAATATGAATAGTAGTATCGGGAACACTACAAAAACAGGTAGAATAATTTGAAAAACACTAGACTCTAAAGGGTCTGACACATCTTTTAAAATAGAATGTGTTTGAAACGCCGTCCAATCGGCTGTAACTAA
Organism: Bizionia gelidisalsuginis; assembly: GCF_008086185.1. NCBI lineage: Bacteria > Pseudomonadati > Bacteroidota > Flavobacteriia > Flavobacteriales > Flavobacteriaceae > Bizionia > Bizionia gelidisalsuginis. The sequence goes on along the minus strand of NZ_VSKN01000005.1, from coordinate 118,877 downwards.
TAACGCCGTAAACAAGTTATTCGCCGCGTGAAAACCCAAAGCGAGCTCCAAACCTTCGTCCATTAACGTTATTATTCCCAAGAAAAAACCAGTCCCAATATAATACACCATAATAAAGTAGCCTATTTTCCCTACTTCGGGGTTAGCAATATGCATCACGCCAAAAATTACCGATGTAATCACCAATGGCAACCATCGGTTTTTTGCCATAACACCAATACCTTGCATTAAATAACCACGAAATAAATACTCTTCAAAACTGGTTTGAATTGGTACTAATACAATAGCAATAGCCGCCAAGAATAAGAAGGGAACCAACTCGAAATTGAATAAATAATGCTCCGGAGATACGATATAATCGACTAAAACTAATGCCGAGGACAAAATACCCCATAAGAAAAAGGAAAACCAGATGCGTTTCCAATCAATCTTTTTTCTAGAGGTTGTAAGCGACGTTATGGTCTGTCCGTGAATGTATTTTACCCAGAAAAACAAAGCTCCTAAAGCAATTGCCATAGGCACTAAACTTTCAATTAGAAATCGGTTTTTGCCTTTACTTGCCACTTCTTTTCTAATAATAGCATCGACATCTAAGTCTAACACTTGTATCATTAAAAACTGAAGTGCCATCATTCCTAAAAATAACCCTGGAATAATAAAATATTTCCAATATCCTAATTTCCCCGTATATGCTTGTTGAATGTAATTCATATTAATCTAAGTTAAAATCCCATGTCTTAGTTGTACTATAATGTAAAGCTCCTTTTTTCACTTCCAGAGGCGAGTCGAAATTATTAGTAAATAAATTCCCTGTCCCTAAACCTTGAGGCTTATTATTCTGTTTTAAATGCGTGTATTGTGCAATAGCGTTTAAACCGACATTACTTTCTAACGCACTCGTAATCCACCAGTCTATATTTTGGTTTTTGGCTAACTCAATCCATTCATCCGTACCTTTAAAACCGCCGACAAAACTAGGTTTTAAAATGATGTATTGCGGCTTAATATAGTGCAATAACTCTTGCTTTTTTTCTTTTGAAAACACGCCAATTAATTCTTCGTCTAAAGCAATCGGCAAAGGAGCGTGTGCACACAAATGTGCCATAGCATCCTTTTGATGTTGTTTTATAGGCTGCTCGATAGAATGTAATTGTAACTCTGCTAAGCGTTTTAATTTCTCTAACGCATTTTCTGCTGTAAATGCACCGTTCGCATCCACACGTAATTCAATATCGCTAGGTAAAAACTCTTGCCGAATAGACTTCAATAATTCTATTTCTGTTTCAAAATCGATGGCTCCAATTTTCATTTTAATACACGAAAATCCAGCGTCAATTTTAGCTTTTATTTGTTTACTCATAAACGTTTTTGTACCCATCCAAATCAATCCGTTTATAGGAATCGATGCTTTTCCTTTTGTAAATTCTGAAGGAAATAATTGAAAAGGATGCGACGCTTCTAAAGATTTAAAAGCCATTTCTAAACCTATTTGAATACTTGGGAACTCCATGTTTTTAGACCATAGAGAAGCTAATCCCTCTCCAATATTTTCGCAGGTGTATTTTAATTGTGTTTCGTAATCCGGACGGTCATCTATAGACAATCCTCTTAAAATACCACATTCGCCTACTCCCGTTTGATTGTCCTTTTTTAAAATAATGAACCACGTTTCCTTCGTTTTCAAAACGCCTCGCGATGTCCCGCTAGGCTGTTTAAATTCTAAAATATGCTTGTAATAATTTGCTTTCATAAGTCTATCAAAAATAGTTAATATTTTTTGTACTTTAGTGAGATAAGCACAAACTTTAAATGGCAGATTTTCCTGATCCTATTTTATACGCTATTCCCTTTTTTGTAATCGCAATGGGCGTGGAAATTTACGTTGTTACTAATCGTGGATTAAAGGGATACCATACTAAAGACGCCGCATCGTCTATTGCTATGGGATTAGGAAATGTATTTCTAGGCTTTTTTAGCAAACTTATTATTTTTGCCGCGTTGTTCTTTATCTATGAAAATTTTAGACTGTTTACCATTCCTATAACGTGGTGGAGTTTTGTTATCCTGTTTTTTTTGGATGATTTGTCTTATTATTGGTTTCATAGAGTTTCGCACAAATGTCGCTTGTTTTGGGCCTCGCACGTGGTGCATCATTCGTCGCAATACTATAATTTAAGTACGGCATTACGGCAAACGTGGTCGGGCGGATTTTACTCTTTCATCTTTTGGTGTTGGCTACCGTTCTTAGGATTTCATCCCGGGTTAATAGCCTTACAGATTTCCGTGAGTTTAATTTATCAGTTTTGGATTCATACCGAAGCTATCGATAAAACACCTAAATGGTTTGAAGCTGTGTTTAACACCCCATCGCATCATCGAGTACATCACGGTAGCAATCCGTTGTATTTAGACAAAAATCACGCTGGGATATTGATTATTTGGGATAAGTTCTTTGGCACTTTTCAGCCGGAGTTAAACACCGAAAAAGTAGTGTACGGTTTAGTAACAAATATAAACACTTATAATCCTTTAAAAATCGCGTTTTTAGAGTGGTCGCATTTGTTTACAGATATGTTTACCGGCAAAAAGTCACTGAAACATCGAGTACTGTATTTTTTAAAACCGCCGGGATGGAAACATAATGGTACGGGGAAATCTTCGCAAGATCTAAAAGAAGAATGGCTTAAAGACCAATTAAAATAAATGCCCTACACCCAATAAAAGAGATAGCAAAACGGTAGAAAGTGCTAATTTTTTTAATTCGGAATCTAGATCTCTGGGGCGTGTATTATTCTTAACTGTGATTATATGCTTAATTATGGGAACGTAAGCTAGAATAAACACCAAATTAAATGGCGAGGTATAGTATAAAACACCAAATACAAAAGAACTAATAAGTGCTCCAACCACTAAAAAGTAGTGATAATTTTTAGAGCGCTTAACTCCTAATTTAACCGCTTTAGTAATTTTATTAGATTTAATATCACTCTCGATATCACGCATATTATTGAGGTTTAAAACTCCTGCGCTTAACAAACCAATACTAATCGCTGGTAAAAACGTTACGTGATCTATTTGTTTGGCAAATAAAAAGTAACCACCAATAACGCTAACCAGCCCAAAAAATATAAATACAAAAATATCACCCAAACCCTTGTAACCATAAGCACTATCGCCAACCGTGTATTTTATTGCGGCTATTACAGACAGAATACCTAACACAAAAAATAAAAGAATCAACAATAGATTTTCAGAGCCAAAAGCCATGAATATTAAAAGTATAGTTAAAATGATACTTATAAAAACATTCAGTCTAATAGCATTAAGCATACTTTTTGGAGTGATTGCACCACTTTGTATAACCCGTTGCGGACCAATACGGTCGTTGTTATCTGTTCCTTTTACACCATCGCCGTAATCGTTAGCTAAATTAGATAGAATTTGATAACTTAAAGTTACCAAAATGGCAAGTAAGAAAATTAACCAATCGAAAACACCATTGTATTCGGCCAGACAACCGGCTACAATAATGCCCGAAATAGAAAGTGGTAACGTTCTTAATCTAATTGCAGATAACCAAATGGAAAATCTATTCATAAATAACCGACTATGGAATCCACTGTTTCGGGAAATTAGGCTTTCTTTTCTCTAAAAAGGCGTCTCTTCCTTCTTTAGCTTCCTCTGTCATATAGGCCAAACGTGTTGCTTCGCCTGCAAATACCTGTTGTCCTACCATACCATCGTCTGTTAAATTCATAGCGAATTTAAGCATTCTGATGGACGTTGGGGACTTTTCTAAAATTTCTTGTGCCCATTCGTAAGCCGTCGTTTCTAATTCGTCATGAGGAATTACAGCATTCACCATTCCCATATCGTAAGCTTCCTGAGCAGAATAGTCGCGACCTAAAAAGAAAATTTCACGTGCTTTTTTCTGTCCTACCATTTTTGCTAAATAGGCAGAACCGTAACCGCCATCAAAACTCGTAACATCGGCATCCGTTTGTTTAAAAATAGCGTTTTCTTTACTAGCTAACGTTAAATCGCAAACCACGTGTAAACTGTGTCCGCCTCCAACGGCCCAACCCGGAACAACAGCAATAACTGCCTTTGGCATAAAACGGATAAGACGCTGTACTTCTAATATATTTAAACGATGGTAACCATCTTCGCCAACATAGCCTTGGTGACCTCTCGCTTTTTGATCGCCTCCAGAACAGAACGAATAAATTCCGTCTTTTGTTGAAGGGCCTTCCGCAGATAATAAAACAACACCTATACTTATATCTTCTTGCGCATCGTAAAAAGCTTCGTATAATTCTTTTGTTGTTTTTGGTCTAAATGCATTTCTTACATTAGGTCTGTTAAACGCTATTCGTGCTACTCCGTTACATTTATTATAAGTGATGTCTTCAAAGTCTTTAACTTTTATCCATTTTATTTCGCTCATTACTTTCTGTTTTTTTGAACACTAAAATTCACAAACTAGCGATTTATGATTGGTTTTCATTTAAATAAATACCATCGGGTTTAATAGTGATTGTTTTTTCTTTGTATAAAGATCCGACAGCCTTTTTAAAATTCTTTTTACTCATTTGAAGTACGTCCTTTATAGCCTCGGGAGTAGATTTATCAGTTAAAGCAATAAATCCAGAATTATTTTGAAGTTCTTCAACAACTCGTTGTGCATTTGGCTCTATGTTTCTATACCCTATTTGCCCTAAAGCGATATCAATTTTATTACCTGGTCTAATTTTTTTAACGATTCCTTTTATGTTATCGCCAATACTTAACTCTTTATAAATATTATCTTTATAAATTAAGCCCGTATGTTTGTTATTTACTATAACATTCATCCCGATATCACTAGGATGAGAAACGATTAAATCGACTTCATCAAACTCAGCAACTGTTAATTCTGTATTGTCTAAAAAACGATTTGTTTTACTTGAAGCTGCTAATCGCTCTGTTTTTTCATCTAAATAACAGTGTACAAGATACCATCCTCCTTTTTTCATTGGAAACGCCTGCTCTTTAAACGGGCAGAATAATTCTTTAACCATTCCCCAATCTAAAAACGCACCATGCGGCGTTACAGCGTTACAACGTAAAACTGCATATTGGTCTCTTAAAATATAGGGTCTATCGGTTACAGCAACTAATCGCTCATTATTATCTAAATAGATAAAAACCTCTAAAGTATCTCCTAATTCAAAGGTTTCTGGAACATATCGGTTGGGTAACAACACTTCATTATCATCTTCATCGCCCAAGAACAATCCCGGTTCTGTGTCTCTTAATATTTCTAGAGTATTATATTTTCCTACTTGTATCATTTTGCAAAGATAGTTATATAAAAAAAGCGCTACAACAAATGTTGCACCGCTTATAACAAATTATTATATTTTTTATTTGTAAACAGATTCTTTTTTAAAGTGTTTTGCCAATAAATAGTAAACCACAGCTCTGTACTTGTTTCTGTTAGAACGCCCGTACGTTTCCATAACCGAATCTATACCTTTATCTAAATCTGGATTGTCATTAAGACCTAATTTTTTAATTAAGAAGTTATTTTTAACCGTTAATAATTCCGACTCATCGGTACCGGAAACAGTCGCTGCATCTTTATTATAAATTGAAGGTCCGCAGCCAATAGTTACCTTGGTTAAAAAATCCATATCTGGACTAACACCACATTTGTCTTTTAAATCTGCGGCATATTTAGTGATTAGTTCGTCACGTTTACTCATAATTATTGATTTTTAGTTGTTTAATGTGTTAAATATACAATATTTTACGATGCTTTTTTTATAAAAGCTAAAAATGTACATAAACATTAATTTACTTGATTGCACTGAAATATTTTAGTAAAATTTCGTCGTTTTGTGTACTCGGTGTGGCAATTTCTAGCACCCGTGGTTTATCGGTTTGCTCGTAAAAAGTTTTTAATGCTGTTTGCACCTCATCATTATTAGAAACCGACTGGTAATCTAAATGGTACATCTCGCACAACTGCTTAGCCGTTAAATGGTGTTTAGTTTCAAAATAAGTATCAAAATTCTCTGTGTTTTTATGTCCCGGTAAAATTCTAAAAATTCCGCCACCACTATTATTTATAATAATTATTCTGAAATTGTTTGGGATATAATTATTCCATAACGCATTGCTATCATAGAAAAAACTTAAATCTCCTGTTATAAAAACCGTTTGTACTTTCGAAGCCACTGCGGCACCTATAGCGGTACTCGTACTTCCATCTATACCACTCGTTCCGCGATTACAAAACACTTTTAAAGTAGGGTCCAAATCGAATAATTGTGCGTAGCGAATAGCCGAACTGTTCCCGATTTGCAACTGACTATGACTAGGAATACTTTCTAAAACAGAATCAAAAACTTTAAAATCTGAAAACGGAATCGCTTTTACATATGCACTATGCTTCTCTCGTCTGCTTTCCATTTCACGTAACCAAACCAACTGATAATTACTTTCAACTGATTTTGTTGCACCTAAAAACTTAGAAAAGAACTCGTTTTCTGGGTATTTAAACACTTTATTTAAGATAAAAAAGGTGTCATTAGCAGTATGTTCGCCAATATGCCAATGTTGTTTTGGCTGATATTTACGTAGGAATTGTTTTATCTTTTTTGAAATGACCAGACCTCCAAAAGTTAATAATAGGTCTGGCTGAAGCGTTTCAAACTCCTCGCAAGTTAGTGCGCCAATTAATTTATCGATTCCCGGAATAAAATTTTTATGATGAATATTCGATGTGCTTTCCGTTAAAACCAATACACTTTCATCGGCTGCTAATTGGTCTAAGTACTGTTGTTCGACTATATTTGGTGCACTTACACCCACCAACACCAACTTACGCTTGGCTGTATTCCAGTCATTTACAAAAGACGATAAATCTTCATCTTTCGCAGTGCTTTCAGTGGGAATACTATTTTTTGGTGCTACCGATAATTCTTCAACTATATCATATAACGGCTCATTGAATGGAATATTAATATGAACAGGGCCTTGTTTTAAAATCGCCCTATTTAGCGCTTCATTAATGCCAATTTCATTTTTTTTCTGAATAATAGATTGCTCATAGATACCGTCTTTAATTGACGTTTTTTCAGCATCCGACATATTTTCATTACTATCTTCGGTTAAATTAGCCGAATATAAAATATGATTTGCGTAAACATTTTGCTGATTAATCGTTTGTCCATCGCCGATGCCTATTCTAGATTGCGGTCTATCCGTAGATAAAACCACCAAAGGAATAGTGCTATAAAAAGCTTCGGAAACCGCTGGGTAATAATTAAGCAAAGCGCTCCCCGACGTACAGACTACAGCCACGGGCTCTTGTAATTGCTGAGCAATTCCCAATGCAAAAAAACCAGCACAGCGCTCGTCTACAATACTATAACACTTAAAAAAAGGGTCGTGCGTAAACCCAATAGTTAATGGGGCGTTTCGGCTGCCTGGAGATAAGACAATGTGCTTAATATTTTTAGCTTTGCAAAGCGCAAGAACCGTTTGAGCTAACGGAATTTTCGGGTATTTCATATCACAATAAATCGTTGTGTAAATTTACGGAAAAGGGCAACGATTTAAAATGTTTACAAGCTATTTTTAATGGTTTTAGATTTATTAATCGTTTCCTCCCATTCTAACTCTGGATTAGAACGGGCTGTGATGCCTCCCCCAACATAAATAAAGCCCTCGGATTCTTTTAGTTGCATGCAGCGCAAGTTAACGTAGACATTAGAAACCGTTTTTACCGTGCCATACGCGCTATTTTCTACGTTGCGTAATTTGGGGTTTCTATTGGTTTTTTCCTGGTAGTTTAATTCACCTAAAAAACCGGCGTAAAATTCGCGGTTGTAGTTTTCGTTGTCCAAAATAAAACGTTTTGCCAATAACTTAGGAACTCCACAAACCGCCGGTGTAGGATGCAGTGCGTTAAGTACCGCGTGCAGGTCTAAAAAACGAGTGTTTGCGCTCCCTGAAATTTCCGTTTTTAAATGTAATACACCGCCTGCTCTAACTGTTTGTAACTCGGAGACCTTTAAATTATTTGAGACCGCCTCCAAATTGGAAGTTATAAATTGGGTAACAATGTGTTGCTCTTCCTTTTCTTTGGCTTGCCATTCTACAGCTTCAGTGCCTTCATATTTTTGGGTGCCGGCTAAAGACATTGTTGTAAACCTATTCCCTTGAGTCTTTAATAAAGTTTCTGGAGTTGCACCCAACCACATACCTACTTTGGGATGGTACCAACAGTATACAAAAGCCGTTTTGTAATTATTGAGTAACCGTTTATAAATAGAAATAAAATCGGCTGCTTTAACATCTACACGTTCTTTTCGGGATATGACTACTTTCTGTAAAGCTCCCGACTGCATCGCTCCAATCGCTTTTTTAACACGATTAATATGTACTTCTTTATCAATTTTAGTGGTCGAATCGCTTATTGTTGTATTCAAAGAGACCTCAGCGTAGGCTACAGGAACCGCGTAAAATTCAGAATTATCAAAAGGAATTAGAATAGATTTTTCGATAGTATCAAAAGGAGCAAATACAAAACCTCTCTCGCTATAATCTATGGTATTATAAACAGTATCATTGTTTTGAAACAACCCTTTTACATTTGTAGCATTGGGCTCTCTATAGATAACAAATGGTAGCGCGTCGTTAAAATATACTTCGGCACTATTTAAAAGCGAGCTAAAAGTCATTGAATTTAGTTTAAGGTTTACTTCTTTCTAGGTAAAGAAATAGTTGAAAGCCTGCAAATAGACACTAAATTATCATTGTCATCGGTGACTCTAATATCCAGTAGTTGCGTCGTGCTTCCTTTGTGTAAAAAAGTGGCTTTGGCGTAGATATAACCTTCGGTAACACTTTTTAAATGATTCGCGGTAATTTCAATACCTCGAACAAATTTGTTGTCGACGTCCATAAAAATATGCGATGCAAAACTCCCCACACTTTCAGCTAGAGCTGCCGTTGCACCACCGTGTAGAACACCGTCTGGTTGATACACTCGAGAATCTACTGGCATCCTCGCCACTAGAAAATCTGGACCATAATCTACCATTTCAATGTTTAATGTTTCCATTAATGTATTCTTAGACGCCGCATTTGCTTGCGCTAAAATTTCAGCTTTTGATAAATTCATCAAATTAAAGTATTTTTGTTCTGTAAAAATACGAAACAAAACCTAAGCCTAAAATGAATTCTACTGAAAAAGAAATTTCTTACGTTTCTAAAAATTCTTATTCCACTTTAAACACGTTAACCGAAAACACTAAAAACGTATGGTTTGTTTGCCACGGGATGGGCTATTTAAGTCGTTATTTTATTAAATATTTTTCACAATTAAATCCGGAAGAAAATTACATTATCGCACCACAAGCGCAAAGTAAATATTACCAAAGTAAAAATTTTAAACACGTTGGTGCAAGTTGGTTAACGAAGGAAAATACAGCGATAGAAACCGAAAATATATACGCCTATTTTAATGCTGTTTTAAAAGCAGAACAACTGCCAGATAACATAAACCTCCTCTTTTTTGGCTACTCCCAAGGCGTAAGTGTAGCTGCTAGATATCTTGTAAAGAATAAATTACAATGTGCGCAATTGGTACTACATTCTGGAGGCATACCAAAAGAATTAACGCCAGATGACTTTTCTTATTTAGATGAAAACACTCGGGTTACTTTAATTTACGGTACAGAAGATGAATATTTAAACGAAACAAGAATTAAAGAAGAGCTGCACAAAGCCGAAACCCTTTTTGGCAACCGATTACAAATTCTTCCGTTTAAAGGAAAGCACGTGGTTAGTATAAAACTTATTAATGCCTTAGTCTAAGCATAGATATAGATTATTCACAACTAAAACAGTGTTTTAAATTCTCTGAAAGCTCAACATCTTCCGATCCTTTTAAGGGCTCGGTTAACCCGCCTTTACGTTCTATTTCTTTTTTAAATTCTATGGCGTATTTAACTATATCGTTTCGGCGTTTAATGAGTTTGTCTTTAATCTCTTTTTTATCTAATTCTGAAATTGCTTTTGGCCAAACTTTAAAAGCCGCTTCAATATTAGCATCAGTTAACAGACTTTGAAGCGCTTTAGCTTCTTCAACAAAAACAGATTTCGGGGTTTTCAATAAAAAATAGCGATCGAATGGATATACTAAACCAGGCATAAATTTAATTTGTTCTTCGAAAGGTCGTAATCTAGGCACTACGTTTTCATTAGATAAAAGTGTTGGAATTAGCCCTTCTGCTTTAAAAAAGGCATTATCGCGATCCCCAGGAATTGGAACCCCTTTTAACTTTCCGTCAGTGCGCTGCATTACCCATCCCCATTGTTTAGCGTGCCTGTCCCAATCCCCTATAATTAAATCGAAAAGTCGTGCGCGTACTAATTGTCTTTCATCTATAAGGATAGATTCTTTGTGCTTTTGCTTAAGCTCTTGAAGGTCGTCGGTTTCTAATATTGTTTCAACATCATTTAGGTCTGTCCAATTGTGATCGCTTTCGGTTTCGTATTCCAATAGAAAAAGTCGATTTCCATATTTTTCGTTATACTCTTTCCCTAAAACGTTTTGTTTGGGTACAAAAACCACTTTAGGATGTGTATTTAAAACATGAGCATAAGTTGCTAATTCAGCTACTAAAATAGCTCCATAGGGGTGTTGTGCCGAAATACCGTCGACTACAATATTCTCCAGACTGAGTGTTTTTAATAGATCGGGAATAAGTGCTTCGGGATCTTTATTTATACTGCGTAGTGTATATTGAATATTATTTTTACACTTTAATTTTAAGGAGTGGGTTTGTTTCCCGCCCCCTTCTTTAGTAATGGTCACTCCTCCAAAAAGCGTATCTAGAAAAATTACGGGCACCTTTATTGGCGTTTCCCAAGCTTTCCTGTATTGCTCACCTTGCATTACCGTTTTTAATGTATTGGCTTTATATAAAGAACTTGCTGCGATTTCAACAGAGTCGTAATCTTTAAAATTTATAGTTTCTAAATTGCGGTTGTTTATTACTATCCCGTGCTGATTAGTGTTATTAGTACTCAAGACAGACCAATACAATAACGCCATAAAAACAGCGATAAGAATCCCGAGAACAACTAATAATTTCTTCATTCAATTACAAACGTTTTTTTAAGTTGAATTAAAAAGTACTATTAATTTGTAAAACTATCAAATCATAAGAGAAAAAAAACGTTGAAACACTTAATTATTAGTCAATTTATAGATAATATCTTTTACAGGTAATACGGCTTTGGTATGTTCTATACTTGGTCCTGCTACCCAAACGGTTTTATAGGTTGCTTGCGTCGCCGCTTTTTCTGTGGCGCGCATACCTATTCCAAAACGAATCATTTTAACCCATTTCTTAAGCTTTTTATTTCTATTTAAAACCGATTCTAACCACGTTTCTTTAGTTCCTATTTTCTGAACGTAAGGTGTATTAATTACGGTACAAGGTGTTCCAGAAATACGTTGCGTCATTACAATATCTTTTGCACCGTAATCTACACACGCTTGTTTATAGTCGTCTGTTACTCCTGCTTCAACCGAAGCAATAAACGGACTCCCTACAGACACCCCCTCGGCACCATAGCTAAGCATTTTATCAATATCTGCTTTATGCCCTACACCTCCAGCAGAAATAACAGGGATAGTTAACGTGTCGCTTAATAAGCGGGTAAGTTCTTCTGGCGATAGATCGCCTCGGTGACCACCAGCTTCATTATTTACAGCAATTGCAGCGTCGGCTCCTAAACGCTGTACTTTCTCTCCAAAATGCAAATCGGTGACATCGCAAAACACTTTTATACCCACTTTGTGCGCTGCATTTATAGTTTCTTCCGGACTTCCTAATGAGGTAATAATAAAATCGCATCCCTCTTCGCAAAGCACCCGAAGTTGCTCTTTGTATTTTAGATTAGATTTGTTTACAATTAAGTTAAAACCAAACGCACCACCCTCTACTTTTGCTGCTTTCAATTCTTGTGCCGCTGTTTTTAACTCCTCTAAAGTTCTATAGTTTAGAGCAGGAATACAACCTGCAATTCCAGCTTTCATAGCTTCTGTAACCATAGCTACATTAGACACTAAAAACATTGGTGCTTGAATAATTGGGTGTTTTATATTTAGTAGTTGTGTGAGTTTTGTTTGCATATTTATGTCCTGAGAAATTAGAAATTTTATTGAATTAAACGAAATATGTTACTTCCTTTTAAAAAAGCTATCACAAATATAACTAATAATTTATTATGCGTGCATAGTTTTATGTTGAATCCTAGCTTGGGAATAAAAAAAACGTAACCCAATTAATGATTGCGTTTTCAGTAACCTACTATTCTAAAAAAAGAGAACGTTATTTTAAAAAGATACTTAGTTAAACTGAGCATTAGTGATTCACTAGAGTCCTGCTTACGAAGGAATTGGTTCTCTTACAATTTAAAAAAAATCAAACAAAAAAACGCAATCAAATTAATGATTGCGTTTTTAATATTTAATGTGCTTTCGTTAATCTCCCAAAATAAATTTGAGATAAGCGATTTACTCAATTTTTGCTATGCAAAATTTGGTTCTCTGCTTACTTAACTTCTTCGAAATCTACATCTTCTACATCGCTACTTTCGTCTGCGTTACCTTCTGCATTTGTATCTGGTCCTGGTTGCGCTCCGCCTTCAGCATCTGCCTGTGCTTTGTACATTTCTTCACTTGCTACTTTCCAAGCTTCATTAATTTTTTCTAAAGCTGGATCTATTACTGCAAGATCTTTAGATTCGTATGCTTTTTTCAATTCCTCTAAAGCGTCTTCAATTGGTGCTTTTTTATCATCAGATAATTTATCACCAAATTCTTTTAATTGCTTTTCCGTTTGGAAAATCATAGAATCTGCTTCGTTTAATTTCTTAGCATTTTCTGCGGCTTTAGCATCAGATTCAGCATTAGCTTCAGCATCTGCTTTCATTTTCTTAATTTCTTCTTCAGTTAAACCAGAAGACGCTTCAATACGAATATCTTGTGACTTGTTTGTTGCTTTATCTGTTGCAGAAACTTTAATGATTCCGTTGGCATCGATATCGAATGTTACTTCAATTTGTGGTGTTCCTCTTTGTGATGGTGGAATACCGTCTAAGTGAAAACGTCCAATTGTATTGTTATCTGCTGCCATAGCGCGTTCACCTTGTAATACGTGAATTTCTACCGATGGTTGATTATCGGCTGCCGTAGAGAATACTTGTGATTTTTTAGTTGGAATAGTTGTATTCGCTTCAATAAGTTTCGTCATTACGTTACCCATTGTTTCAATACCAAGAGATAAAGGTGTTACGTCTAAAAGTAAAACATCTTTAACATCTCCTGATAATACACCACCTTGAATTCCTGCTCCTAAAGAAACAACCTCATCTGGATTTACTCCTTTACTAGGTGTTTTTCCGAAGAACGATTCTACAGCTTTTTGTACTGCTGGAATACGTGTTGAACCTCCTACTAAAATAACTTCGTCGATATCACTTTTTGATAATCCTGCTGCTTTTAAAGCGGATTGACAAGGATTGATAGTTCTCTTTACTAAATCATCAATTAACTGCTCGAATTTAGAACGTGTTAAAGTACGTACTAAGTGTTTTGGTCCGCTTGCAGTTGCTGTAATATAAGGTAAGTTGATTTCTGTTTGCTCTGAAGATGATAATTCGATCTTCGCTTTTTCAGCAGCTTCTTTTAAACGTTGAAGTGACATAGGATCTTTTCTTAAATCCATAGACTCTTCTGCGTTAAACTCGTCTGCTAACCAATTGATAATTTTATTATCAACATCATCACCACCTAAGTGTGTATCTCCTTCTGTAGACAATACTTCGAATACGCCATCTCCTAATTCTAAGACAGACACATCATGTGTACCTCCACCAAAATCGAATACAACGATTTTTTGATCTGTTCCTTTTTTGTCCATACCATAAGCTAAAGCTGCTGCTGTAGGCTCGTTGATAATACGACGTACTTTTAAACCTGCAATTTCTCCTGCTTCTTTAGTTGCTTGACGTTGTGCATCGTTAAAATATGCTGGTACTGTAATAACAGCTTCAGTTACTGTAGTTCCTAAATAATCTTCAGCAGTTTTCTTCATTTTCTGAAGAATCATTGCAGATAATTCTTGAGGACTGTATAAACGACCATCAATATCTACTCTTGGTGTATCGTTATCTCCTTTTACTACTTTGTAAGGTACGCGACCTGATTCCTCTTTAGCATCAGAAAACTTAGTTCCCATAAAACGTTTAATAGAATAAACTGTTTTTGTAGGGTTAGTTACTGCTTGTCTTTTTGCTGGATCACCAACTTTAATTTCGCCTCCTTCAACAAAAGCGATTACTGAAGGTGTTGTTCGTTTACCTTCTGCGTTTGGGATTACAACTGGCTCGTTTCCTTCCATTACAGAAACACAAGAGTTGGTTGTACCTAAATCGATTCCAATAATCTTACTCATAATTTTATATTTTTTTATTTTGCCTTGTAAATGTTACGGTCTGTTTAAAACAATGATTATGCCAACAAAACAAATGTGACATCGTGTCAGTTATTTTTTTTAGCCCATTTAGGTAGCCCTAAAATACAGCCCATATATAAGTAGTAATTAACCAAAATAATTAGTTTCTACAGATCTAAAATCTATCTTTGTGTTTATAACTGTAAAAGGATTTAATATAATGGAGTGCATTTCGGTTTTTGACATGTTAAAAATAGGCGTTGGACCATCAAGTTCGCATACTTTAGGCCCTTGGCGTGCTGGTGAACGATGGATTTATGAATTAAAATCGGAGGATGTTTTTAGCTCAATTGACCACGTTAAAATTGATCTATATGGCTCTTTGTCTTTAACAGGAAAAGGCCACGCTACAGATCTAGCAACAATGCTTGGTTTAAATGGTTCTGATCCAGAATCTATACCAACAGATACTATGGACAGTATAATCGCTTCCATTAAGAGTACACATACGCTGATTTTAAACAACGAGCGCGCTATTAATTTTAATCCGGAAACGGATATTGTTTATAATAAATCGTTCTTACCTTTTCATGCTAACGGTATGTGTTTTACGGCTTTTAATGCACAAAACGAAGTATTACACCAGTCTACCTTCTACTCTATTGGTGGTGGTTTTGTAGTGAAAGAAGAACGTACTGTTGATAAAGAAAAGAAGGAATTAAAGAAAGATTTCCCGTTTCCTGTTGATAAAGCAACCGAACTCTTAGCGTTTTGTATTGCCGAAAATAAATCGATTTCTGAAATTGTTTTAGAAAACGAACGCTCACTGCGTAGCGATGAAGAGATAGATTTTGAGTTTAACAGAATCTGGGACACTATGCTAGAGTGTATGTTTTTAGGCTGCCATACAGAGGGGCATTTACCGGGTGGTTTAAATGTACGTCGTCGTGCGTTCGATATGCATAAAAACTTAAATATTGAAGTGCCTTATGTTAACGCTACCGAATGGATGCATAGCATTAGACAGAGTGAAGTTAAGTTTAGACAAATACTAAAATGGGTAAGCTGTTTTGCGTTGAGTGTAAACGAAGTCAATGCGTCTTTAGGTCGCGTTGTAACAGCTCCAACAAACGGAAGCGCGGGTGTTATTCCTTCGGTATTGATGTACTATTTAGTTATTGAAGACCACAATGCTGGTTTTAAAGAAATTAAACAATTCTTATTGGTTGCTGGAGAAATTGGAAGCATCTTTAAAAAAGGAGCAACGATTAGTGCCGCAATGGGCGGTTGCCAAGCAGAAATTGGCGTATCGTCGGCAATGGCTGCCGCAGCACTATGTGAATTGTTAGGAGGTTCGCCAGAACAGGTTATGATTGCTGCCGAAATTGCAATGGAACACCACCTAGGTTTAACCTGCGACCCTATTGGTGGCTTGGTGCAAATACCGTGTATAGAACGGAATTCTATGGGAGCTATTAAAGCGATTAATGCCGCCGAATTAGCGCTAGAAACCGATCCTAAAAACGTAAAAGTGCCGTTGGATAAAGTAGTCGATACTATGTGGGAAACCGCAAAAGATATGAACACAAAATATAAGGAAACTAGCGAAGGCGGACTGGCAGTTCGTGTGAATTTATCAGATTGTTAAGCGCCATTTTTAAGGGTCGGAATTATGTAAACTAGCCCATAAAGCTTCAGAAAAATGAGGTTTTTAAAAATGCTGAAACTCGTTTCACCTATTCAAAAAGTATAATCACTTGTAAATTGAACGATTAGCGATTCCGCTTGCGCAAATAAATAAATGCAACTGGTTATTCATAATTTACTACTTTTACACTACAATTAAAACACAATATTCAAGACTATGTCTGTAGCTAAAAAACAATACAAAAGAATTACCGTAAAATCGTTAGTCGATATGAAGACTAACGGCGAAAAAATATCGATGCTTACGGCCTACGATTATACTATGGCAAAAATTGTTGATGGCGCGGGTATAGATGTTATTTTAGTGGGCGATTCTGCGAGTAATGTTATGGCGGGTCACGAAACGACGTTACCTATTACTTTAGACCAAATGATTTATCATGCCTCATCGGTGGTGAGAGCCGTAGAACGCGCTTTAGTGGTAGTCGATTTGCCTTTTGGAAGTTACCAAAGTGACCCGAAAGAGGCGCTGCGTTCTTCGATTAGAATTATGAAAGAAAGTGGCGGACACGCCGTGAAAATTGAGGGTGGTAAAGAAATTAAAGAATCTATTAAGCGTATTATAAACGCCGGTATTCCGGTTATGGGCCATTTAGGTTTAACGCCGCAATCTATTTATAAATTTGGTACCTACACCGTGCGTGCTAAAGAAGATGAAGAAGCAGAGCGCTTAAAAGAAGATGCTCTTTTATTAGAAAAAGCGGGCTGTTTTGCCATTGTTTTAGAGAAAATCCCTGCAAAGCTAGCGAAAGAAGTTGCCGAGAGTGTTTCGATTCCTGTTATTGGTATTGGTGCTGGAAATGGTGTAGACGGACAAGTGCTAGTAACGCACGATATGATCGGGATGACACACGAATTCAATCCGCGATTTTTACGTCGTTATATGAATCTTTATGAAGAGATGACTTCTGCTTTCCAGCACTATAAAGAAGATATTAAAAGCGGAGATTTCCCTAACGATACCGAACAGTATTAATTTTAAAAGCGCTATTCAACTTTAATAGTTTGCTTTTTTATGGTCTATTGATTTTCTAAATTATTTACGTAGTGTCCAAAATTTTATCTAACGCCTCCAACTTACAAGTGCTTTACGAAGACAACCATATAATCGTGGTTAATAAGCGCGCGGGAGATATTGTACAAGGCGATAAAACGGGCGATAAACCGCTTAGCGATGTCGTTAAAGAATATATTGCCATAAAGCACGATAAGCCCGGCAAGGTGTATTTAGGCACGGTGCATCGCTTAGACAGACCAACAACGGGTTTGGTTATTTTTTCGAAAACCTCGAAAGCATTACCACGACTAAACAAGTTATTTGTTTCTAAAGACATCTCCAAAACGTATTGGGCTCTAGTAAAGAATAAACCCGAAAAAGAGGCCGATACCTTAATTCATTATCTTAAAAAGAATCCTAAAAACAATAAGTCTACGGCCTATATTAAGGAAGTGCCAGAAAGTAAAAAAGCCATTTTACATTACACCATTTTAAAAGCTTTAGATAATTATTATGTATTGGAAGTGAATCTAGAAACCGGGCGTCATCATCAAATTCGTTCGCAATTGTCGCGTATTGGTTCTCCTATAAAAGGCGATTTAAAATACGGATTTGATCGCAGTAATAGAGATGCGAGCATTAGTTTACACGCTAGAGCGATTGCTTTTAAACATCCGGTATCTAATGTCGATTTAACTATTGAAGCACCGTTACCAAACGATCCGATTTGGAACGCGTGTTTGTAGTTTCTTTTTTTATTTAATTTCCTCTTCATTTTGAATGCTTTTGCGAAACACTAGAAGCTTTAAAAGTGAATGGTTATTGGTGAATAGTTTTGATTTCTGTTCCTTTTAAGCACATTAAACTTTAAATCAGTATCTTTTCCTCAGTTAAAACAGCGATTACTACCACAATTAATTCAGTTAATAAAACGAGTATGATTTCAAACAGTGTGCAGTCTCAAAAAAGCTATTTTCTATCGGGTGAAACCAAATCTGTTTCCTTTAGAAAAGAGAAGTTAAAAGCTTTAAAAACGACATTAATTCAACGGGAAGACGCCATAATTTCAGCCTTAAAAAAAGATTTTAATAAGCCTGCGTTTGAAAGTGTATTATCTGAAACTGCTGTTGTCATTTCAGAAATTGATATGACGTTGAAAAAGCTAAGCGGCTGGGCAAAACCGGAACGCGTGTTCCCATCGTTATTGAACTTCCCTTCTACCGATAAAATTTATTCTGAGCCTTACGGTACCGTTTTAATCATCGCGCCGTGGAATTATCCGTATCAATTGGCAATGGCACCGTTAATTGCTGCAATAGCCGCCGGAAACACTGCCGTATTAAAACCTAGCGAACTCACGCCAAACACCTCAGCATTACTTAACGAGATCGTCTCTAAAGTCTTTAAACCGGAACACGTGGTAGTGATTGAAGGTGGCGTAGACGTTTCGGAAGAATTACTGGCACAGCGTTGGGATTATATCTTTTTTACCGGCAGCGTAAACGTGGGTAAAATTGTGGCTAAAGCTGCTGCCCATCATTTAACGCCTACCACCTTAGAGCTGGGTGGTAAAAACCCAAGTATTATAGACGAAACCGCTCCTATCGCATTAACGGCAAAACGTATTGTTTGGGGTAAATTTTTAAATGCAGGCCAAACGTGTATTGCTCCCGATTATGTTTTAATCCATCACTCCAAAAAAGAGGCGTTTTACACCGCACTAAAAGCCGAAATACAAAAAGCATATTCTAAAAACCCACAAGCGTCTCACGATTATGCACGCATTATTAATGCTAAAAACTTTGAGCGGTTGAACACAATGCTAAAAAATGAAAACTGCGTTATTGGCGGAATAACCTCTAGTGAGGCATTATACATTTCTCCGACTATTATCGACGAACCGACTTTGGGTAGCGAAGTGATGAAAGATGAAATCTTCGGCCCTATTCTTCCGGTTATTTCGTATACAAAGACTTCAGAATTAGACGCTATTATTTTAAGCTACGATAAACCGCTGTCGCTTTACGTATTTACCAAAAACACTGCTTTTTACAAAGAAATTATTGCTAAATACAGTTTTGGTGGCGGGGTTATTAACGATACGATTATCCATTTTATAAACCACAGATTGCCATTTGGAGGTGTAGGAAATAGCGGTATTGGAGCCTATCATGGTAAATTATCTTTCGATACTTTTTCGCATCAAAAAGCGATTGTTAAAAAATCGAATTGGCTGGATTTACCGTTGCGTTATGCGCCCTATAAAAACAAGCTTAGTTTTATAAAACGAATTCTAAAATGGTTGTAGTCTTCAGCGATACATTAGTATTTTTCGTCTTTAAAAATCTCCCAACTGCGCTAGCGTAGACACTATTTTAAGCTAGTTACATTTTGACTCTAAATGCAAAACTATTTTGTGTCTTATAAAAATGTTGATTCTTGACTCTAAATGCAAAGCACTCTTGCATCTTTTGCAAAAGAGCGTTTATCTTTTCGAGACATTTAAAAAAGCTTCTTGATACGGGTATTCTAATTGTAATTGCATTCCATTACCTTCAGAAGACGTTAACTTAAATTCTGAATTTATAAGTTCTGCTCTATTTTTCATATTAATTAAACCCGATCCTTTTTCCGCGGAAGCCATGTCGAAACCTTTTCCGTTATCTTCTGCTGAAATTAGCAGCGCTTCTTCAGTATAGTTTAAAACCACTTTAAAGACTGTTGCCTGGGCATATTTTACGGTATTCGAAATACATTCCTGAAGAATTCTAAATAAGATAATACTCTGTTTCCCTTCCGTAAAAAGCATTGGATCGCCCACAATTTCTATAGTGGCGTTTACTAATTTTAATTTATTTAATCGGTTAATTTCACCTGTAATAGACTCTTGAAATCCTCGATTAGAAATGACATCGCTATTCAAGGTTTTAGATAAGGCACGTAATTCGCTTAAACTATCTTTTACGGCATTTTTAGTATCGGAAAATGATCCTTTAAGCTCTGCAGGTACTTGCATCGCCAAAATACTCATATTCATATTCGCAACCGATAAAATTTGGCCCACATTATCGTGTAATTCTTGACCTATATTTTTTAGTGTTTGCTCTTGAATTTCAATTTGGGTAATAGAAATCTCCTCTTGAAATGCTTGCTCACGTTCTATTTTTTCTAAAAGCAATTTATTTTTCCGCTTTTGAAACACTATAAAAAAGATTATAATAAGTGCACAGACGGTAAACAAAACGCCAATCATATAAACGAGCAAGTATCGCTCGGAAGCAGTAGACACATTTTGATTTATAAAAAAAAGTAAAACGTTATTCATTTTTAGTATTTGAAACAATTAAACCTACTGCAAAACTTAAATTCATAAATAAAATTGAAAAGAGATACACTTTAAATTTTAAATAAATATAACCATAGTCATAAATATTATAATACTTTTCATAAAATTCTAGTGGTATTGTTAATAACCAGAAGACTAAAATCCCTACACTTATATAAAAAGACAACGACCTATAGAAAACCAAAATCGAATCTGATTGTATAAGTTCTATAAAGAAAGAGAACACTAAAAACAAAATAATAAGCAACCCTAATAAACTTATTGGGGAATAAAAGTTAGTATAAAACACCTTATAGTTAATAAAAAGCAATGCTATCGATACTACAGCAAAAATAAGAGCGACATATTTAATGCTTTTTTTTAAGAGAACGTTTTTAGCAACCTTGAAATAATAAAAAGAATAAAATAAAGGACTAACAATAATCCAAAAAAATTGAAAGAACCAATAGTTTCTACTAAAAATAGTGCCTTCTACAAGATAATAAATCCAACATAAAGAATCATTTTGTTCAATCCATTCCGTATAAAGCCCTAATAACTCTACAATTAAAGCGTAGATTGTAAAGTATATAAAATATTTAGCCGCAGTACCCTTATATTTCTTGAAATTTATTAATCCTATTACAATCACCGTTGCTTCAAAAAAATAAACTAAAGAGATGTAATTTTTTAGTATAAAATCTTCCAAAATTAAATTATTGTGGGTAATTAGCTTGTGGTGGGTAACCAGCACCACCCATATCTAGAACTTTAGCGGTTGGAATATCTTTATTTGCACCGCGATCATCTTCGGTAGCTACCATAAAAATTGTTGTGTAACCTGTTTCGTCAGTTTCTGTGGTTTTAACACCTAAATACATACGAAACCCATTTGTTTTTGCGTTTTCAGATTTTGTAAGCGTAATAAAGTTTTCCATATCTGCCAACGAATACCACGACGAGCGATTGTCTGGTTTTGCTGCAGCGGTATCGTTTGCTACTTTTCTTAATGTTGTCCAGTTTTCGTCAAGATCTCTTGCTTGTACTGGCGTAATTACTCCCGCAGGAACAATAGGCACTCCAGGACCTTGAGAGCTTAATGAGTTTTTTAATAATAGGTAAGTAATTCCTCCTCCTATAATAATACCGAGTACTAAAATCCCTAATGTCAACATAATTGATTAATAGCGTTTAATTGTTAATTAGTTAGATACCAAAAATAGAAAAGTTTTTTTTAACAGTTCTAGTTTAATACGCTTTTATCCTAACC
Organism: Bizionia gelidisalsuginis; assembly: GCF_008086185.1. Classification (NCBI taxonomy): domain Bacteria; kingdom Pseudomonadati; phylum Bacteroidota; class Flavobacteriia; order Flavobacteriales; family Flavobacteriaceae; genus Bizionia; species Bizionia gelidisalsuginis. The sequence goes on along the minus strand of NZ_VSKN01000005.1, from coordinate 97,053 downwards.
AGCCTTCGCGGTCTAAACTTCTATATTGGATGGCCTCACTTATATGTGCGCCGTTAATTGAAGTAGCGCCCTCTAAATCGGCTATGGTTCGCGATACTTTTAAAATACGGTCGTACGCACGAGCAGAAAGATTTAAACGTTCCATAGCTGTTTTTAAGAGCCCTTTGGACGGTTCGTCTAGCTCGCAATGTTTTCTAATCTGTTTGGTATTCATTTGCGCGTTGTAATGCACCGTTAAAGAGTCTTCGAAACGTTGTGTTTGCAGTGCTCTCGCCAGTGTAACGCGTTTTCTAATCTCTACTGAAGATTCCCCTTTGCGCTCGTCACTTAATTTTTCAAACGGCACTGGCGTCACTTCAATATGAATATCTATTCTGTCTAACAACGGCCCAGAAACTTTACTAAGGTACCGTTGCATTTCGGCAGGACTAGAAGTGACCGGCGCACTAGGATCGTTAAAATAACCACTGGGACTCGGGTTCATACTCGCTACTAACATAAAAGACGAGGGATAGGTTACCGTAAATTTCGCTCTAGAGATTGTCACCTCCCTATCTTCTAGCGGTTGCCGCATTACCTCGAGGACTTCGCGTTTAAATTCGGGTAATTCATCAAGAAATAAAACGCCGTTGTGCGATAATGATATTTCTCCGGGTTGCGGATAACTTCCTCCACCGACGAGGGCTACATTAGAAATTGTGTGGTGTGGGCTCCGAAATGGCCGTTGCGCCATAATACCAATATTTGCTTTGATACGCCCAGCAACCGAATGTATTTTGGTTGTTTCTAATGCTTCGTTTAATGTCATTGGTGGTAAAATACTGGGTAAGCGTTTCGCTAGCATCGTTTTTCCTGCACCCGGCGGTCCAATTAAAATAATATTATGTCCGCCAGCAGCCGCAATTTCCATACAACGCTTAATGGATTCCTGACCTTTAACATCGCTAAAATCGAATTCAGGGAAGTTTAAATTCTTTTCGAACTCTTCTTTCGTATCTATTATGGTTTGCTCCAGCGGTTCATTCTTATCAAAAAACTGAATGACCTGATTTATATTATCCACGCCGTAAACCGTGAGTCCATTTACAATGGCTGCTTCTTTAGCATTTTGCGTGGGTAAAATAAACCCTTTAAACCCCTCTTCTTTTGCTTTAATAGCGATTGGTAACACACCCCGAATAGGCTGTAAACCGCCATCTAAAGACAATTCTCCCATAATGATATAATCGCCTAAAGCGTCGGCTTTAATTTGCTTAGACGCTACGAGAATGCCAATAGCCAACGTTAAATCGTAGGCACTTCCCTCCTTGCGTAAATCGGCAGGCGCCATATTAATTGTTATTTTCTTTCCGGGTATTTTATAGCCGTTATTTTGCAGTGCCGCAGCAATACGGTAATTACTTTCTTTAATGGCATTATCGGGCAAGCCTACTAAATGATAGCCAATGCCGCCATCCACATTAACTTCTACGGTAATTGTTGTCGCTTCGACACCAAAAACGGCACTTCCAAAAACTTTTTTCAGCATAAACGGTTGGTTTTGATAACAATGTAAGAAAAATTTTATAATACTGCACGAACAACGGTATCGACCACCGTTTTAATTATTTTATTTTTTAAATGCCCCAATCTGCGTTTTGAAGCGCCTGCTTTATACAAAGCTTCCAATACTAAAATGTCTTTTTGACTTTTCACTAACCATTCATAATCCGTAACGGTTAAATCTTCAGACACTAAAAGTGTTGTCCAACGTTCTAATTTTACGCGTGAAGCGGCCAAAAAAGCTTCAATATCTTCCTTTGTTTCTTCTTTATATTCTGAATAGCTTTCACCTAAAACGCGAATCAATTCTTCTTTTATCAGTTTTAATAGTTCTTCGAAATCCATAAGTTTAAGGTGTTAAATGAAGTATTTTACATGCGGTTAGTCTTCTAAAAAATCAAGAATATTGGTCGTGTTGGTTTTATTTTTATCAGCTTCGTACTTAATAATTAAATCGAAAGCTTCCCTAATTTGTGCTTTAGCTTCAGTAGTAAAAGCTTCAGACAATTGCTCTTCATCTTCCCATCGTTTTAAAAAACCGGCTAAAAGATTTCTGTCTTTATTAGCCATTAACTGAAGCATAGCATACGAAATCGAGTTACTCGGTTTATTTTTCTCGTACTCTACTAATTTCTTCAATTCTAAACGTAACGTAGTCACTGCTTCTTCGTGTTCCAAAAAAGAAGTCGTCGCCTGGTTTAATAACGCATCACTTTCTACTTTTAAGGAAATCGCTTGTTGGTACGAATATTGGTCGTAAACGGCGGTTTTTAAACTCTGACACGACACCGCTAAAAAGGTGAAGACAACTAGTAAGAGAGACCGGGAATATTGTTTTTGTAAAAGCATACTATTTAGGTTTTGTATAGATTATTTTTAACGGTTACTATCGCATTGACGTGAAAATTAATGATGCGTTGCCGACCTTCTCTAGTATTTAAAAAAGTCTGAAAATCCTTAACGTTATCCATAAAGAAATTTTCGGTTAATATCGCAGGCATATTGGTTTTCCTTAAAAGATAAAAGCGGTGTTCTTTATCTAAATCACCATCGTTATAGTGGGTTCGAAGCGTTTGCTCTGGAAATTCTTCTTTAAAAGCAATACCAAAAATAGTCGCGATAGGATCGCTGCGTGTTTCTCCGGGCGTGGTAAATACTTCGAAACCGGAACCTCCTCCAGCATTAGAGTGAATACTTAATAAAAAAGCGTTATTAGAATTATAGACATTCGCTCTATTTACGCGTGTTCGTAAGGTGACATCGCGATATTTGGGAGCAATATTAACGTAAGAAATAGTTAACCGTGTAAGCTGTTCGATAATACCATTTACAATGGCGCGATTAAATTCACCTTCATAAAACACACCATTTTCACCCCAATCTTTTTGCTTACCAGCAGTTTGGTAAACACCATTTATAAGACCGCCGTGACCATTATCTAAAAGCACTAACATAGCGAAACGTATTGATTCCCTTAAAGTTAGTAAAAAATAAGATTTAAATAGATTGAATAAATTCTAATGTGCGTTTTTCGCTGTAATACAAGCTGTTTTTTTCATAAAACCCAACGTGTCCTCCGTAATCAGGCATTTCTAAGTATAAATTCGGATTGGCCTTTGCTTCTTTAATGGGATAACATTCGGAAGATAAAAAAGAATCGTTTAAGGCATTTAGCAATAACGTAGGTACCGAAATATTTGGCAAAAATTGAAGGCTACTACTTTTTTTATAATAATCGTAAGCATCTTTAAAACCGTGTGCTTTAGAGGTATAAACATCATCAAAATCCTTTAGTGTTTTCACTTTCTTAATGGTTTTTGCGGATAATTCTTCGGGAAAATATTTATGTTTCCGTTTCAATTTATCTAAAAGATGCTGTTTAAAGCGAATGTTGTACAAGATGTTTTTAAAGGTGTGCAGCTCTAGCATCGACCCTTTTAAATGAATAGGCACAGAAACGGCGACAGCTCCTTTAATTTCAGACGGTATATTAGGGGTTTCGCCCAAGTATTTTAAGATAACGTTACCACCTAAACTAAAGCCATTTAAGTAAATATGAGTGTATTGCTTTTCATTTAAAATAAATTGAATAACTTCTTCTAAATCTTCGGCAACCCCAGAATGGTACGAGCGAAATTTACTATTTTCCTCACCACTGCATCCTCTAAAATTGACGCAAACCGCATCGCCTTCCGCTTCATTAAACAGTTTTGCGGCACCCAACATATAATGTCGTTGAGCATCACCTTCTAAACCGTGAAGCAAAACAATTAATTTATTAGATTTTTGTTTTGAAAAACTCCAATCTAAATCCATAAAATCGCCATCGGCAAGCGTCACGCGTTCACGCTTTTGTACAACACCACGAACCCTGCGAAATAGGCCAGAATATATGGTCGCTATATGCGGGTTTTTAGTAAAAAATGGCGGCTTGTATTGCGAGGTAATAATGGGCATTGTACTCCTGTATTTAAAACGGTTAAGATACTACTATTTGCTTACACTTCTAATGGTGTAAATTTAAAATCGGTGCCGTTAAATAAGCCTTTATCACTTAATTTCAGAGCTGGAATAACCAACAACGCCATAAAAGATAAGGTCATATATGGTGCATTTAGCGTGCACCCCATTGTTTTTGCCATCGCATCCAGTGCTGCGTATTGCTTACCAATCGTGTACCCATCTTTATCACTCATAATTCCCGCTACGGGTAAAGCGACGGTTTTAACAGTATCGTTTTTAACCGCGCAAATACCACCTTTGGCGTCGATAATAGCATTTACCGCTTCGCAAATGGCGGCATCTGTAGCGCCAACTGCAATTATATTATGAGAATCGTGCCCCACGGAGCTCGCAATCGCTCCTTCTTTTAATCCAAAATTCTTTATAAACGCAATCGCCGGTTTTTGATTTTGATACCGGTTAACAACTGTCATTTTTAAGACGTCATTTTCGGTATTAGACACCAAATTTCCATTTTCAATTACGGCATCGGCAATAATTTCGTTGGTGACTAATGCGCCATCTAAACATTCAATAACTCTTATTTTTTTTGCTGAAGACGTGTATTTAAATTCCTGAACCGTTTTAGGGTCGGTATTAAAGTTATTCAGATTTTGAAAGGCCACGTCTTTAATATGTGCGACACCTTCTGAAAAGACGGCGTTTCCATTAATGTAAGTCGTTACTGTTTTGAAGTCCTTTAAATCTTCGACTACTATAAAATCGGCAGCATCGCCTTTTTGAAGTAAGCCAACATCAAGATTGTAATGTTTCACCGGATTAATGCATGCCACTTGCAAAACATTAAATAGATCCATTTTTTTTGCCACCGCGCGAGCACACAACGCATTAATATGACTCACTATTAAATCGTCCGGATGCTTATCGTCACTACAAAACATCATATTTTCAAAATGCTCTGGTAGCAAATCGATTAAAGCTTCAAAGTTTTTAGCGGCACTCCCCTCGCGAATAATCACTGTCATTCCTTTTTGAAGTTTTTCTAAAGCCTCATCGTACGTAAAACATTCGTGATCGGTAGAAATTCCTGCCGCAATATACTTTGTAATCGCCTCTCCTTTTAAACCTGGCGCGTGTCCATCGACGGGTTTATTATAGTGTTTTGCCCACTTTATTTTTTCTAAAACCTGCGCATCATCGAATAAAACACCCGGATAATTCATCATTTCGGCGAGGTATTTTATATCTGGATTCGCCATTAAGGTTTTAATCGCATCGGCATCGATACTGGCGCCAGCCGACTCGAAATCGGTTGCTGGCACACAAGACGGAGCGCCAAAATTAAATTTAAAGGGCGTTTGCTTTCCGTTTTCAATCATAAACTCCACACCTTTAACACCCAACACATTGGCGATTTCGTGAGGATCGGAAACTGTAGAAACGGTACCGTGTGTCACTGCCAATTTTGCGAACTCACTAGGCACTAGCATCGAGCTTTCAATATGAATATGCGCATCTACAAAGCCAGGCAAAATGTAAGTCTCAATGGCGTGATCTTTCGCTTCAATCGCTGCTATTTTACCCCCTTCAATTGTAATTTCTCCTTTGTATATGCGTTTATTTTGTATATCGACGATTTGCCCTTGTAGTGTCATTTTTGGTAATTTTTATGTTATTACTGCCGTTTAGACTAAGACAGTGTCTATAAATGCGCAGTATTGTTTACGCTTCAATGGTTATTTTTAAAATCTGGGTTGTATTTTCTGTCACTTTAAACCTATTATCCAAGCGCTTGTTAATCACCCAGACAATGTCGTCGTTAGTGCACAATAATTCAGCTCTTTCTTTCTCTAAAACAGATAGTTTTTCATCCTTAAAAAATTTGCTCAGTTTCTTTTTCCCTTGCATTCCTAAAGGATAAAAGTAATCGCCATTTTCCCAAGCTCTAACAGTTAATGGAAATTGAAGTGAGTCTTTATCAACAAAAACAGTGTTTGCGTTATGCTCTGAAATAGAAGCGACTTCCGTAATAACTAAAGTTCCACTATTTATTTTAATCCGCTCGACACCTTGTGTAATTGTAATACAATCTTCGCCATCGCTTTCCGATTTTAACGTCAATACTAATTCCGCTCTATTTTTTAAAAGGAGATGTGTGTCGCTTAATAATTGCTTTCCAGATTGCGCTGTCATTAAATCGCCAATTGCAGCACCACTATTAAACCCAAAATCTTTAAATATTTCATATAAGAAGGCTTCTGTAGACTTTAAGTCTTGTAAAACAGAAATACTGAATTTCGTGGTAACAGCATCCGAAAACAACACCGCTTCTTTTAATACTAAATCTAAACTCTCGTTTACAATCGCCTGACTCGCTTTTAAATGCGACAACGTATTTTTGAAATTGCTTAAAAATTGCGGATTAATTTCTTTTAACTGTGGAATAATATCGTGACGTAATTTATTGCGTAGATATTTTGTAGATGCATTGCTGCTATCCTCTCGCCATTCTATATTATTTATTTTAGCATAATTTTCAATTTCAGCTCTTGAAAAGGGTAATAATGGTCTTACAACAGTCTCATTAACTTCCGGGATTCCCGTTAAACCATCTAAGCCAGTACCCCGAGATAAATTAATCAAAACCGTTTCTAGAGCATCGTCCGCATGATGCGCAGTTAATACATAATCGAATTTTAACAACGTAATGAGTTCGTTAAACCACGTATAACGCAAGTCACGCGCTGCCATTTGCGTCGATATTTTATGTGCCTCGGAAAACGCATTGGTATCAAAACTTTGTACAAACACTTCTGTATCCAAGGCATCGGCAAGGGCCATCACAAAAGTTTCGTCTTGGTCGCAATCTCCGGGTCGTAAATTAAAATTGCAATGTGCCAAAGCGAGATTCAATCCTGCATTTTTGCACAAATGTGTAAGTACCACACTATCTAATCCCCCAGAAATAGCGATTAATAGGCGGCTGTCTTTTAAAAAAGGGAGCTGTTTGTCTATATGGTTTTTAAAGGTGTTTTGCACAGTATGGATTTTAAATATTTGAATTAATAATCCCTATTACAAATGTAAGAAAGCATTGTAAGTTAAACCGTAAATATAGTAAAACTAGTTTTCGAGTACGTCGCGCATTGCTTTAGCCTTAATACCGCACTCTTCATATTCCTTTTGAGGATTGCTTTTTGCAGTAATCGCACCACCAACGGAATAGGAGACGTATTTTTTGGTTGTATTATATAGAATGCTCCTTATTACCACATTAAAATCAAAATCACCATCTGGCGTAATATAACCTACGGCTCCAGAATACAATCCCCGTTTAGTTTCTTCAAGTTTTTCAATAATAGTTAAGGCTGAAATTTTTGGAACGCCTGTCATACTTCCCATTGGGAACGTCGTTTGAAGAATTTTTATAGGGCTTGTGGTTTCTTCAACTTCTGAAACTACGGTAGAAATCATTTGATGCACTTGCTCGAAAGAATATATTTTGCACAATTCTTCCACTTTTACGCTGCCACGCCTTGCGGTATGCGATAAATCGTTACGTACTAAATCGACAATCATTATATTCTCGCTGCGTTCTTTTTCATCGGACCCTAATGCGTTTTTTAAAGCTTCATCTTTGGTACTCTCTTGCTCTCGTTTTGCAGTTCCTTTTATAGGTTGCGAAATTATTTTAGTGCCTTCCTTTTTTAAATACCGCTCTGGTGTTGCCGATAGTAAGAATTTATCTCCCGATTTTAAGAAGGTTGCAAATGGTGGTTTTGAAATGGCATTCAGTTTTAAATACGTTTCTAATGGATTTATGGTGGCATTTTTGGCATAAAACTCCTGACAAAAATTAGCCTCGTAAATATCGCCACGGTGAATGTGAGTTAACAGTGTGTTTAACTTATCGTAATAAGCCTTTTCAGGAATGCGTTGCTTCATTTTTAGCGTAGACGTTTCGGAAGTTGTTGGATTTTCTTTTTGGTCTTCAATCGCTAACAAGTCCTTTTCCAGCTCGTCTTCAACAGCCTTTAAATATTGTGTTTCTACGGTATTTCCTTTGATTAAAAAGAGTTTCTTCGGCTGAAAAAAATACAAATCAGGAAAGCCTAATCCGTCGAAATTACGAGATTGTAACGCTTCGGTATCATTCTTTAAATCGTAGGTTAAATAGCCAAAAATCCAATCTTTAGTACTTTTTTGGTACTCATCTAAAGTATTGAAGGCCTCTTGATAATCGGTTTGGATGGCTGTAAACGCATCGACCGCTAAAACGGCGTCATAACTAGAATACTGTTGCGTGTAGTTATTAGAATCTAACCAAACGACATCGTCAAATTGTTGCGACCATACTAAAAGTTTACGCTTAAAGGCAGCTATGTCCTCCTTATTATATACCGACTTATTCCTCAATACTACTATTTTATAACTGTTGATGACAAATTTATTAAGAATTAAGCTATTTACGCTCATTATTGTCCAATAAAAGACACAATACCGCTTCACTTTTAAAATCAAGAATGACGACGGGGTTCTAAATTTCCAAAAAGTAAATAGAATTTTTAAAAAATGTGCACGCCATCCTACTTAAATCAATTACTACTAAGAAAGTTATTCTTTTAAGAGCTTAGCACTCCCGGATTTTACTAAGATTAATAAAATTAAACTATTTAAAATCGGACATTTGTGATTTATGGTATAATCGTTTCAATATTTGTAGGTCTAAACCGTTTAGAGATTGCCTTATTTTGGGTTTTAAATGGAATAGAATACAACGCATACTACCATTTTAAATAGTATTTAACACCATTTTCACCAAAAACGCAAGAATGTAAAACAGATTAAGTTTTAAAAGTTACCTTTGCAGCATAATTAAAATATAATAGCGTGACTTTTCAAGATTTAAATTTAAATACCTCATTATACAACGGACTTAACGACTTAGGCTTTACCACGCCAACGCCCATTCAGTCCGAAGCTTACGGCGTTATCGCTGGCGGGAAAGATATGGTGGGAATTGCACAAACCGGAACGGGTAAAACCTTTGCGTATATGCTGCCTATTCTTAAAAGTTTACCGTATTCTAAGCAAGAAAACCCGCGTATTTTAATCTTAGTGCCTACCCGAGAATTGGTGGTGCAAGTAGTAGACGAAATCGAAAAACTAGCGAAATATATTAATACGCGCGTGCTTGGTGTTTATGGAGGCACCAATATTAATACGCAAAAACAAGCGATTGCGCAAGGTCAAGACATTATTGTGGCGACTCCTGGGCGTTTATACGATTTGGCATTAAGCCGTGTATTACAATTAAAATCGATTAAAAAATTAGTGATTGATGAAGTGGATGTAATGCTCGACTTAGGGTTTAGACACCAACTCATTAATATTTTCGATATTTTACCAGAGCGTCGTCAAAATATTATGTTCTCGGCAACGATGACGACAGATGTGGATGAGTTAATTTCAGATTTCTTTATTCATCCTGAAAAAGTATCGGTTGCGACTTCTGGGACACCATTAGAAAACATTAACCAAACACGTTATGATGTACCCAATTACTACACGAAATTTAATTTATTAAAAGAATTACTTCGAGATAAAGAGACCTATAATAAAGTGTTGGTGTTTGTGGCTTACAAAAAAATGGCCGATCGTCTATTCGAAAGTTTAGACGCATTTTATCACGACGAATTGTGTGTGATTCACTCTAACAAAACACAAAATTACAGACTGCGAAGTATTGAACAATTTAGAGAAGGATTTAACAGAATTTTGGTCGCTACCGATGTTATGGCGCGTGGATTAGATATTGATAATATTACACACGTTGTTAATTTTGATACGCCAGAATACCCTGAAAACTATATGCACAGAATTGGTAGAACCGGTCGTGCAGAACGCGAAGGAAAGGCTATTTTATTTTCAACTGAAAAAGAGCAGGAATCTTTAGAAGCGATTGAAGATTTAATGCAAATGAAAATCGAGCGATTAGAAATTCCTGAAACCGTAGAGATTTCTACCGAACTCATCGAAGAGGAACGTCCGCAAATAAAAGAAAGAAATAATCCTCATAAACGTAAAACGTTAGAAGAGCGCGGGGAAGCTTTCCACGAAAGATCGGCAAAAAACTCTAAAGAAAACTTAGGAGGTTCTTATAAATTTAAAATTGCTGCCAAGTATAAAAAGCCAAAAACTCGAGGTGATAAAAATTACAACAAACGTAATAAAAAGTAAAATTTAGTGGTATTTCGCGTTATAATTCTCAACAAATTTAAAATAAATGTAATTTATTTTCGTTATTTTTATTCTGAATCATATGCGCCAAACTAATGCCTTCACCAATTTTAGAACTGCTTCCCAATCTTATTTCGTTTAATTACGAGACTCATTATGATTCCTTATTTATCAATCAGAATTGGGTTTTGGTAAATGGTATTTCAGAGAAAAAAGCCACTTACGTCTTTAAAGAAGAAGATATTCTCACTATTCAAGATAACGATATTGTGAGTGAAACTTCTTGGTCGATACATTTTAAGAATATTTTTTCGATTGAAACTGAAGATGGAAATATAACCGTTAAAGCCTATTTTAAAGATACGGATGTCTTGGTTTTAGAACATCAAGATAAGGACGATTATGCCTTATTTATTAATGAAGATAAGGTTAAAGATGGTATCAATTCTATAGAAGACGTTACCCATTTCTTAAAATCGAAATATCATAAAAAAGCAAAAGCACTCATTAACGATCACGAATTTTATTACATCGAAAACTTCAAAGAGTTTGGACCATTTACCGCTAAAGAACTTGTGGCTAAGGCTAAAGACAAAGACGTAAGTGTGCATTGTTTTATTAGAGATGTTAACGATTTAGACTACGGCAAACGACTACGAGTTAGAGACTTGCTCCACACATAATTCCTTTTATAGAATCTCAATAAGGTATAAATTTTTGTTAAGTGTACTGCTTAGCAACTTCAGAAATTATAATTTCCCGCTTTTAAAACCTCAATATATTTGAAACGCATTTTACTCCTTATTGCAAAAATAGCAATTGGCTTATTCCTAATACTTATCCTTTTTATTCTTGCTGTAAAATGGAATGTTTTCGGTAAAATATATACCGAAGACGAACTCATCAACTACAAAAACGAAACAGCATCGGTAGTTTTATCTGAAAATCGTGTGGTTTTAGGAAAATACTTCGACAAAAACCGAACGAACGCTAGTTATGAGCAGTTCCCTAAACATTTAATAGATGCTTTAGTTGCCACTGAAGATGCGCGTTTTTTTGAACACGATGGTGTAGACACCCGAAGTTTATTACGGGTTATTTTTAAATCGATACTTACAGGCGACAAACGCTCTGGCGGTGGAAGCACCATTTCGCAACAGCTGGCTAAAAATATGTCGGGAAGAAGTAGCCACGGTTTTTTGAGTCTTCCTGTAAATAAGGTTAAGGAGATTATTCAAGCCAAACGCATTGAATCTATCTACTCCAAAGAAAATATTCTGACTCTCTATTTTAATACGGTCTCTTTTGGTGAAAATATTTATGGTATTGAAAGTGCCGCTTTACGCTATTTCAACAAAAAAGTAAGCGATTTAACCATTGAAGAAGCTGCGGTGCTTGTCGGTATTTTAAAAGCCAACACGTACTATAATCCTAAGAAAAATCCTAAAAACGCTGTAATGCGTAGAAATGTGGTGTTAAGTCAGATGCAGCGCTACGATTATTTAGATAAAAAGACGGCAGATTCATTGAGTGAAATACCGTTAAAGTTGAATTACAATAATTTGACATCAAAAAATAACGCAGGCCATTTTTTGACTTATGTAAAAGGAGAAGCTTCGAAAATTATTGATTCCATCAATAAAAACAGCAAAACAAAATACAATTTAGAAAAAGATGGTTTAATTATCTCCACCACTTTAAACGAAAACTTACAAACGTATGCTGCAGACGCTTTCAAGTCGCATTTAAGTGTGATGCAAGAAAAAATAAGAGCACAGTACAATAGTAATGCGTCACAAAAGCGTGCCTTAAACACATTGGTTGAAGCACAATTAAAACAGATGAAAATACATCCCGATTCTGCCAAACTAAAAAGCCGACAATCGGTATTTAATTGGAAAGGTTTGGAAACGGATTCTATTAGTATTGTAGATAGTTTAAAACTAGAAAACACAATTCTTCACGCGGGATTATTAGCGATGTCGCCAAAAACAGGCGCAGTAAAAGCCTATGTTGGCGGTATTGATAACCAACGTTATGCTTACGACCAAATCTTTTCGCAACGTCAATTGGCCTCCACTTTTAAACCGATTTTATACGCGACCGCTTTCGAAAGTGGCAAACAACCGTGCTATTATTTAGATAACGATTCTATTAAACTGAGCGATTATAAAAATTGGAATCCCACTAATGCCGACCGTACTTTTGGAGGAAAATATTCCTTACAAGGTGCTTTATTAAATTCTAAAAATATTCCGACAATAAATTTATATTTAGAAACGAATTTCACGAAGCTAGATACAATTTGGTCACGTTTAAACTTTAGTTCTAAATTACAAAATGTGCCTTCTTTAGCTTTAGGAACCACAAACGCGAGTATTTATGAAGTTGCAAATGCGTATAGTGTATTCGCAAATTCAGGAAAAACGACCACACCCTACGCTATTGTGAAAATTGAAACCGCTTCGGGAGACATACTTTACGCGCATAAAAACCAAGAGCCAAAAGAAGTACTTTCTAAACGTACCACAGCTTACATAAACGAAATATTACAAAATGCGATTGCTCGAGGAACGGGACAACGCATACGCAACCAATACGGCATATCATTACCATTAGCTGGAAAAACAGGAACGTCTCAAGATTACACCGATGCTTGGTTTGTGGGGTACAACCCAAATATTGTGGTGGTTAGTCGCGTAGGTTGTAATTCGCCAAAAATTCATTTTAATAATGGTTTAGGAGCAGGAAGTTCACTGGCCTTGCCTTTAGTTGCCAAAACATTACAAAAAGCAGAACGAAATACCGACTTAAAAAAAGAGCTCACAGCTTCTTTTGTATCACTTACCGAAGAAGAACGCAACCAATTGGACTGCGAAGATTTCAAAGAAAAAACGGGTGTTGAAAAATTCTTCGAACTGTTTAAAAACAAGGAAAGTTCCTTCGAAAAAGAACAAGAAAAAGCTAAAAAGAGAGAGAAACGCAAGGAAAAAGGCTTTTTAAAGCGTTTATTCGGAAACTAAAAGTATAAAAAAAAGAGAACCAAATGGTTCTCTTTTTTTTTATATAATTTTACTATTAATGTAATAATTACTCCTGTAATCCGGGAACAGTAACCATTTCATTAACATCTTTATCGTAATCAATCCCATCAACTTTAAATCCGAATAAATTAAAGAAATCAGTATTATACCCTTCTAAATCGCCAATTTCAGGCAACGTTTCAGTAGTTGCAATTTTCCAAAGCTCTAATACTTTTGCTTGAATGTCTTCACGCATTTCTAAATCGTCAACGCGAATTCTACCTTCACTGTCTAAGGTCATATTTTCAGCATATAAACGCTCATTAAACAAACGTTCTATTTGCTCGATACAGCCTTCGTGAATGCCTTCTTCTTTCATTACTTTGTACAGCAACGAAATATATAAAGGAATTACAGGAATCGCCGAACTCGCTTGTGTTACCAAAGCTTTATTTACCGAAACATACGCTTCACCATTTATAGCTTTTAATTGGTCTTTAATTTTAAAAGCAGTAGCTTCTAAATGGTCTTTAGCACGACCGATTGTTCCTTTTCTGTAAACCGCTTCCGTTAATGAAGGACCAATATAAGAATAAGCAACAGTTTTAAAATCTTCGGCTAAAGCATCATTTTCTTGTAATGCATTAATCCAAAACTGCCAATCTTCACCGCCCATTACCGCGACTGTATTTTTAATTTCTTGTTCGTTACACGGCTCAATCGTAATTTCTTTAACTTCACCCGTATGGAAATCTACCGTTTTATCAGTAAATGTTTGTCCGATAGGCTTTAAAGTCGATTTAAATTTTTCGCCCGTATCAGGATGTTGTCTCACAGGAGAAGCCAAACTATACACTAGTAAATCTATTTTCCCTAAATCTTCTTTAATCAGTTTTATGGTTTGTGCTTTAACTGCGTTAGAAAACGCATCGCCATTGATGCTTTTTGCATACAAACCGTCTTTGTGTGCTTGCGTCTCGAAGGCTGCCGAGTTGTAATATCCCGGAGATGCCGGTCGCCCGTCGGTAGGTGGTTTTTCGAAATACACCCCAATAGTTGAGGCGTTAGAACCATAAGCACTAGTAATTCGTGATGCTAAACCAAATCCTGTTGAAGCCCCTATAACCAAAACGCGCTTTGGTCCGTTTGCTGTGGGATGGTCTTTTATATAATTTATCTGACTTAAAACATTGCTTTTACAGCCCTCTGGGTGTGATGTTAAGCAAATAAATCCGCGTGTTTTTGGTTCTATAATCATTCTTCTCCGTTTTATTTAATCGTAGTTTGTAACAAATTTAGCGTATATATATGTAATGAAAAAACTTAAACCTCGTGTTTATAACTAATATCGGGACTACAACGAAAAAAGCGAACCGTGGGGTTCGCTTTTTTGCTATGTATAGTCGTAATCAGTCTCTATTCAATGTGACTTAAATATGTAAAGCTCTATCATCAGTTGCTGCTAATGCCGCTTCTTTAATTGCTTCCGTAAATGTTGGGTGTGCGTGAGACATTCTAGAAACGTCTTCTGCACTTGCTCTGTATTCCATCGCTACAACTGCTTCCGCAATCATATCGGCAGCACGAGCGCCCACCATATGTACCCCTAAAATTTCATCTGTATTTTTATCGGCTAGCACTTTTACAAAACCATCTAAATCCATACTCGCTCTACTTCTACCTAAAGCACGCATTGGGAATTGTCCTGTTTTATATTCTATTTTTGCTTCTTTTAATTGCTCTTCGGTTTTACCAACCGATGCCGCTTCTGGCCACGTGTAAACTACACCTGGAATTAGGTTATAATCGATATGTGGTTTTTGTCCCGCTAACGTTTCAGCAACAAAAACACCTTCTTCTTCCGCTTTATGCGCTAACATTGCTCCTTTGATAACATCACCAATCGCATAAATATTAGAGGCGCTAGTTTGTAAATGTTCGTTTACATCTACTAACCCTCTATCTGTAAGTTTTACGCCAGCAGCTTCAGCATTTAAACCGTCTGTAAATGCACGACGACCAACAGAAACCAAGCAGTAATCTCCTTTAATTTCTACTTCTTCGCCTTTTTTATTATCGGCTTTTACAATAACTTCATCCCCTTTACGCTCTACAGATTTTACTTTGTGAGACGTATTGATTTTTAGCTTTTGCTTTTTGAAAATCTTATTTAATTCTTTAGAAACACCTTTGTCCATTGTTGGCACGATGCGATCCATATATTCTACAACCGTCACCTCAGAACCTAAACGTTTGTAAACTTGCCCCAACTCTAAACCAATAACTCCACCACCAATAACAATTAAATGTTTCGGGATTTCTTTAAGTTTTAAAGCCTCAGTTGATGTTATAATGCGCTCCTTATCTATAGAAATAAATGGTAACGACGCCGGTTTTGATCCTGTAGCAATAATGATGTTTTTTGCTTCAATCTCTATAGTTTCTTTTCCTTTTATAGTAATATGAGTAGCATCTTTAAAGCTACCTAAACCTTCATAAACATCGATGTTGTTCTTCTTCATTAAAAAATCGATACCACCAGTCGTTTGGTCTACAACCGATTGCTTGCGCGCAATCATTTTTTCTAAATTTACTTTAATTTCGCCAGGTATTTCGATACCGTGCTCTTCAAAATGTTTTACTGCATCTTCGTAATGATGAGAAGAATCTAGTAATGCTTTACTTGGAATACACCCCACGTTAAGACACGTACCGCCAAGTGTTGAATATTTTTCGATAATTGCAGTTTTCATTCCTAGTTGTGCGCAACGTATCGCCGCTACATATCCTCCAGGTCCTGAGCCGATAACGGCTACATCGTATTTACTCATAAAAGTATATTATTTTTTAAATTATTTCGCCTTCGCTGAAATAGTACTCTATTAAATTTAGACAAAAGTACAATTTTGTACGATGATTTGCCAATGACTTCTGATGAATTTTTAATTTGTTTTAACAACGGAAACGCTACGGTTAAATAATGCTCCTATTTACTTACAGCTCTAATTATTTTTACTTAAAACAAGATACAAAGTATATCTAAATTAGTGTTTACAAACTCCTTTTACACTGAAATTGCCGTTGTATATTTCACCTCATTAATCATAAACATACTGTGTGTACTCCCTATATGGTTAATAGTGGTTAGTTTTTCGACCATAAATTCTCTAAACGCCTCCATATCTTTTACAATTACTTTAAGTAAATAATCGTAATCACCACTAATATGAAAACACTCTAAAACTTCGTTTAAATTATTTATAGCATTTTCAAATTCTACAATATTATTTTGCGTGTGTTGCGTGAGTTTTATGTGGCAAAAAGCAACGAACGATTTATCGGCTTTTTCTTTAGCTAGTAACGCTACGTACTTATTAATTACGCCTTGATTCTCTAGTTTCTTAATCCGTTCGTAAACGGCCGTAACCGATAAATTCAATTTATTCGACAAAGCTTTATTGGTTTGCTTACTATCGTTTTGGAGTAAGCCTAAGAGTTTTTTATCTATAGTATCTAATGTCATTTTGAAAATTTTTCAGCGGAAGTGCTATTTATTCGGATTGAAATTAAAATTAAACTATAAAATTAACTTATTATAGATTATAAATCTAATTAATGAGTTATCTATTGATTTTCTATCTAATATTTATCACATTTGATGTAATTATAAAACAACATATTCACTATAAAATATAATAATTATGTCATTTAAACCCGCAAATAATATTCAGGACTTGCAATACTTTGGTGAGTTTGGAGGCGTCAATCCATCAATTTCTGACTCTTCAACCTATACTTTTTTATCGGCTAAAACAATGATGGATACTTTTGAAGGCAACACAGACGGTTGCCATTTATACTCACGCCACACAACACCTTCTAATTTATATTTAGGTGAAGCTTTAGCGGCAATGGAAGGTACAGAAACAGCAAACGTTACCGCTTCTGGAATGGGCGCCATTACTCCTGTTTTAATGCAATTATGTGGTGCAGGAGATCACATCGTATCTAGTCGTACTATTTATGGTGGAACGTATGCGTTCTTAAAAAACTTTGCCCCCCGTTTTAATATTAAAACCTCTTTTGTAGACATCACAAAATTAGACGTTGTGGAGGCTGCAATCACACCAAACACAAAAGTATTATATTGCGAATCGGTAAGCAATCCGTTATTAGAAGTCGCCGATATTAAAGGCCTAGCTGCTATTGCAAAAAAACACAACTTACAATTGATTGTAGATAATACGTTTTCGCCATTATCTATTTCGCCAACTCAGTTTGGCGCAGATATCGTAATACACAGTTTAACAAAATTTATAAACGGATCTAGTGATACTGTTGGTGGCGTTGTTTGCGGATCTCAAGAATTCATTAACGAATTAAGAAGTGTTAATGACGGAGCTTGTATGCTTTTAGGAGCGACTATGGATAGTTTACGCGCGGCTTCGGTTTTAAAAAACTTAAGAACGTTACACCTTAGAATACAACAGCACAGTAAAAACGCTATGTATTTAGCCGAAAAATTTGAAAACTTAGGTTTAAAAACAGTGTACCCGGGCTTAGAATCTCACCCCTCTCATAAAATATTTAAAGAGATGATTAACGAACAATACGGTTTTGGCGGAATGCTAACTGTGGATGTAGGATCGCTAGATAAAGCCAATGCACTAATGGAATTAATGCAAGATAAAAACTTAGGCTATTTAGCAGTAAGTTTAGGATTTTACAAAACGTTATTTAGCGCACCAGGAAGTTCTACATCTTCAGAAATTTCTGAAGAAGAACAAAAAGAAATGGGATTAAGCGATGGTTTAATTCGTTTCTCTATTGGATTAGATGCCGATATTGAACGGACTTACGACATAATGAAAACATGTATGAAAGAAATAAACGTGATTTAAATCGTTCGTTTTTAAAACCTACAGAAGAGATTAAAGCGTCTCTTTAACCTCTTCTAATTGAGCCAGCTGTTTAGTCTGGCTCAATTTATTTTCAGCCCCTACGCCTTTCATAGTTTCACTAATTTTACGAGAAGGATTCTTCTAATACTCTTTTAAAATATAAAATTGATAATAATAAAAGACACTTAACATCATCGGGCCTCTAGTATAAACAGAGCGTGTTTTTAGCCAATCAACTCAAGTTAGGCAAAATGAAAAAACCAATTCCATTGCTGTTTTAGAGTGTTTAGCAGCGCGTTTTATTATCCTTTTTTTTTCTGGTCATCGCGAAGGAAATGGACTTGTAGAATATATTGATTATCCCGACACTATTCTTTTTAATAGAATTTTACTCTTCGTAATATATTGCATTAATTATCACACTAGCCAAGAGTGAATTATAATAAAAAGGTGACAGTTAGAGCAAAAAAACACTTAAAAAAAGCGTATAAACGCCGACTCTAAACTCTTTAACGCCTACTTCTCATTAATTGAATATTCTATTGGCAGCACTTCTTTTACTATTTAATATTCGTAATCAAAACAGACAATTATTGCAGTAATGTTAAAAACTAAAGTTTATCGGCTTCGATAGTTCTGTTTATTTGCATAACAACATCGAAAATCGTAACCTTACACTCCTAAAAACGAACTTTAATGCAAGACGATACTAATCTTTCCAATATAGAAATAGAAGACCAAACTATTATAGATAACAAAGAATTAAGTCTATTTGAAGCATTAATTCCAGTGGTAATACTTATGGGCTTACTCGCTTATAACATCTTTTTTGTAGACGGGCAAGAATGGTTTGGCACGTATACCAATCAGATTATATTATTATTAGGAGGCGCAGTTTCGGCGGTTGTTGGTTTATTTAATAAAGTCACCGTTTCATTAATGATACGAGAAATCTGGTCGAATCTAAAAAGTGTTCTCGTGCCGATACTCATTTTATTTTTAGTAGGCGCTTTGGCAGGAACGTGGTTGGTTAGTGGCGTTATTCCGGCGATGGTATATTACGGCTTAGAGGTTTTAAAACCCTCTATTTTTTTACCAGCTTCTGTTATTATTTGCGCGTTAATCTCTATTGCCACAGGAAGCTCTTGGACCACCTCTGCTACCGTAGGAATTGCATTAATAGGTATTGGTGGTGCTTTGGGTATTAATCCGGGTATGATTGCCGGAGCGGTAATTTCTGGAGGCTATTTTGGAGATAAGATGTCGCCACTAAGTGATACTACAAACCTTGCTCCAGCAATGGCAGGAACCGATTTGTTTACTCATATTAGATATATGGCACTAACAACGGTACCCACTTTTATTATTACTTTAATTGTTTTTAGTGTAATGAGTGCGACTATTGTAACCAAAGGAACAGCCGATGTTACGTCGCTTTTAGGAAGCATACAAAACACATTTAATATCACGCCTTTGTTATTTATAGTTCCAGTAGCCGTTATAGCACTGATACTTTTTAAAACAAAACCATTAGTAGCACTTACCGTAGGTGTTTTATTAGCGGCTGTATTTGCCTTTATTTTTCAACCTGGTATTTTAGATAGTTTGTCGTCATCAAAAACAGAAGCGATTGTAACCACTATCTTATCCGACGTACAGATTGTAACCGAAAACGATAAACTTAACGATTTATTCAGTTCTGGAGGAATGAGCGGAATGATTTGGACTATCCTTTTAATATGTTGTGCAATGGTATTTGGTGGTATTATGGATGGTATTGGCGCATTATCGCGAATTACCAAAGAACTATTAAAACTAGCGTCTAGTGTCTTTGGACTTTTTGCAAGCACTGTTGTAAGTTGTTTAGGACTAAACTTAATCGCTTCAGACCAGTATCTAGCCATCGTTATTCCTGGTAAAATGTTTAAAAAAGCCTATCAAGATAAAAACTTAGCGCCCGAGAATTTAAGTAGAACCTTAGAAGATTCTGGTACGGTAACTTCGGCATTAATCCCTTGGAATACTTGTGGAGCTTACCATAGTGGCGTTCTTGGTGTTGGTGTTGGCGAGTATTTTATATACGCCATATTTAATTGGCTGAGTCCGTTTACAACGCTTTTATTTGCCGCTTTCCACATAAAAATTAAGGAGCTCACTTATAAATAAGATAAATTTATCGTTTTATTAAAACGCTATAACTTAAATCTATTACGTAATAAGTATTAAGAATTTCATTTCTTGTTTAAAACGCCTTTTCTAACCTATCTTTGTAATAGATAAAATTATTAACAATTAAATATATATAATATGGCATTTGTAGGAAAAAAATTCCCAAACTTAAACGTAGACGCAATGAACGAAATGGGCGACACTTTTAAAGTGAACGTTCTTGAAGAAGCAATTAATAACAAGAAAAAAGTTTTACTTTTTTGGTACCCTAAAGATTTCACATTTGTTTGCCCAACAGAATTACACGCTTTTCAAGAAGCATTAGGTGAATTTGAAAAACGTAACACAATCGTTATCGGGGCTTCTTGTGATACTCCCGAAGTTCATTTTGCTTGGTTAAACTCACCTAAAGACAATGGTGGTATTGAAGGTGTAACTTATCCTATTTTAGCAGATACTAATAGAAATTTAGCTTCTACTTTGGGTATTTTAGATATTACTAACGAAGAGTACGATGAAGAAACAGGAAATGTAATTCTAGAAGGTGACAATGTTACGTATAGAGCAACTTACATTATCGATGAGGAAGGAACGGTTGTTCACGAAGGCATTAACCATATGCCATTAGGTAGAAACGTAAACGAATTTTTACGTTTAATAGATGCCTATACGCACGTACAAAAAAATGGTGAAGTTTGTCCAGCAAACTGGGAAGAAGGAAAAGAAGGAATGCAGGCTAATAGAGAAGGTACTGCTGCTTATTTAGCTTCTCACTAAACTCATTTTAAAACCACACGATTGTGTACCAATCGTGTGGTTTAATTTAAACTCTAAAAATTATGATACAAGAATTAGATCAAGATAATTTAAAAGAAGTTGTAAGTAATAACAATACCGTTATTGTACAGTATTCTGCGACTTGGTGCGGTAACTGCCGTATTATGAAGCCTAAATTTAAAAAATTAGCTTCAGAAAATGAAAATGTAACTTTTGTTATTGTGGATTCTGAAAAATTCCCAGAGTCTCGTAAAATGGCAACTGTTGATAATTTACCAACGTTTGCCGTATTTAAAGATGGTGAATTTTTAAATCAAGTTCAAACTAATAAGTTTGATGTTTTAAAGGAATTAGTTAACCCAGTATTATAACTTAGAAAGAAATGAAATTACCTGTAATAAAACATTTAACACAGTTTATAGCCGAAAATGACGAGGATTATGTTGTAGAAACTATAGAAACACTTGAAGCCTTAACAGAAGTCCCTTCGTTAAAAGAAGAAGAATTAGATGTTATAGGGGAATTAATTTCTAATATGTACGGCGCTATCGAAGTCCATAAAATGGTTAAAGAGGGAACCCCTCAAAAAGAAGCATTAAATACCTTTATGAAGCGTGTTCTAGGTTCTATAGACAAATAAGCACTTCATTTTTAGGCCTAAAAAAACCACCTCATTACAAGGTGGTTTTTCTCTTTTTCATAGATGTTTTAATAAGTAGCACCAATCGTAGTTACGATTTTGGCAATAAAACGGTATCGATAACGTGTATTACTCCGTTAGATTGGTTTACATCGGCGATTGTTACCTTTGCCGAATTACCATTTGCGTCTGTAATATAGACATCCTTTCCTTTTAACCAAGCAGTAATCAAACCACCACTTACGGTTTTAATTTCAGCTTTACCTTTTCCTTTTTTTATCATTTTTACAACGTCTGCAGCATTCCATTTCCCTGCAACGACGTGGTACTTTAAAATAGTTTGCAACATCATTTTGTTTTCTGGCATTAATAACGTCTCTACCGTACCTTCTGGTAATTTATTAAACGCTGCATTTGTTGGCGCAAAGACAGTAAAAGGACCAGTACTAGATAATACCTCCACCAACTCCGCGGCTTTTACAGCTGCAACCAGTGTTGTGTGGTCTTTAGAATTTACTGCATTTTCTACAATGTTTTTTGATGGATACATTTCAGCTCCACCAACCATTTTTGTTGATTCTTTCATCATACCTTGAGCAAAAATGCTTTGAGATGAAACGAATAATACAGCAACTAAGGCTATTTTAAATACATTTGAAGTTTTCATAGTTTAAAGTTTAAGTTTATTAATTGTTTTTATGTTTCAGGCATATTAACGAAAGCCCTTTGGCTACGGTTTTTAAAAACTCAGGTTTTAACTTTTTATTAACAGATATAAAAAACACAATCACTGCTAAACTCTTGTTTAAACTGGGTTCTTCATTCTAAAAAAAAACAGTGCTTTATTCTTAAAACTATTTTAATAGTCTTAAATTTATACTTTAACCCTAAAACATATTATTTTGAGTACAATAAAATTAAAAGGCAACCCAATAGAAACTTCTGGATCTCTTCCTAACGTTGGAGATAAAGCACCAAATTTCACATTAACGACTCCCGAAATGGGCTCTAAAACACTTGCCGACTATAAAGGAAGTCGAGTGATTTTAAATATCTTTCCAAGTATTGATACAGGTACTTGCGCACAGTCGGTTCGCTCATTTAACACGGAAGCTTCAGAAATAGAAAACACTAAAGTGCTCTGTATTTCTAAAGATTTACCTTTTGCACAAGCACGTTTCTGTGGTGCCGAAGGAATAAAAAATGTCGAAATGCTTTCGGCTTTTAAAAGTGACACCTTTGGAAAAGATTATGGATTAAATATGACTTCAGGTCCATTGGAAACGCTATTATCGCGCTGTGTAATTGTATTAGACGAAAACGGTGTGGTTACGTATACCGAACAAGTATCAGATATTGTAGACGAACCAAATTACAAAGCCTCTTTAAGCGCTATATTAAATAAATAAAACACTTTAAAACACAGGTCATTTAAAGAATTAAGACGCTTGCTAATGTTATTTTTTATAACTTTCAAGCGTCTTATATAGTATAATCTTATGGGTGAAAAAGATTCTTTTTTTATAAATAGAGTTAAAAGTGTGCGTTTTGCTTTTAAGGGCGCTTTTTTATTACTCACTACCGAAGCCAGTATAAAAGTGCAGTTTGGGATCGGTGTTTTAGTAACGATTGCCGGATTTTACTTTAAAATAAGTACCACCGAATGGATTATACAAACACTAGTAATTGCAACTATCATGGCGTTAGAAGGCGTTAATACTGCTATTGAAGCCATCGCCGACTTTATACACCCAGAACACCACCCTAAAATTGGTTTAATTAAAGATTTAGCCGCAGGCGCTGTATTTATTTTTGCTGTCGCAGCAGTAATTGCAGGCTGTATTATTTACATTCCTAAACTATTAGCATTAACCTAACCCTATATAAATAACAAAAACACTTAAAAAGCTCCAAATCAATTCATAAAAAAGCAATTTTAAAATGTAATTCTCCATTAGGATAAACCCTAGTAATTTGTATTTTTGTTGCACACTAAAAACCTATAATGGCGAAGAAAAAACCTAAAGCAAAAAAAGCAAAAGAACCAAGAGTAAGGAAACCTCTATTTGTTTTAAACAATCAGCAAAAGCTAATCTTTGGTAGTTTTTTGGTGCTTTTAGGCATCCTTTTATTTATCGCTTTTTTGTCTTTTTTATTTACTGGAAAAGCAGACCAAAGTATTCTTAGCGAATTACCTTCGCGAGCGGTAGAAACCGAAAACTGGGCAAGTCAATCTGGTGCGTGGTTAAGCGACTTTTTTATTCAGCGTGGGTTCGGACTTTCGGCCTTTATATTTGCCGGATTAGTCTTTTTATCGGGTGTTTTCACCTTATTAGATTTAAAAAAAGCACAATTAATTCAGCATTGGTTTTGGGGCACATTAATAGCACTTTGGATGTCAACTTTGTTCGGGTTTGCAGGTCATAAAAACGATATTTTAAGCGGTACTATTGGGTTTGAGCTCAATACCTTCATTCAAGATTTTATTGGTATAATTGGGACTGTATTATTATTATTATTTGGGTTAATCATCTATTTAGCAATACGTTTTAAAGTGACGCCAGAACGTATCAGTAACGCGTTTAAAAAAGCTAAAAAAGAAATTAAATCTGATTTTAAAGACGCTAAAAATGATGTGGTGCCGGTAGATAATAATTTAAGTGCTGAAGCCGAAGATATGAAATCATCTTTCGATTTAGAGAGTGAAGATTTAGAGCCTACATTACAAAAGGCTCCAGAAGTTGAAGCGGAAGAACCAAAAGCTGTACCACCCCAAGAACCGTCAGTTGAAACCGCTTTAGAAATTGAAATCCCTAAGGAGGAAGAGGTTGACGAGGAAGAGGAATTAGAAATGGAAGTTGGTAAAATTGTTGAAGAACAATCGGAAACCGATAATTTGTCAGATAAATTAGTAGCAGACTTTGGATTATTCGATCCAACGTTAGAATTAGGAAACTTTAAATTTCCGCCTTTAGATTTATTAAAAAAATATAACATTGAAGGCATAAAAATTGACCAAGCCGAACTTGAAGACAAGAAAAACAGAATTGTAGAAACTTTAAACAACTACAAAATTGGTATTCAGTCTATAAAAGCAACAATTGGGCCTACAGTAACGCTTTACGAAATTGTACCAGATGCTGGCGTGCGTATTTCTAAAATTAAAAACTTAGAAGACGATATCGCCTTATCTCTTGCCGCTTTAGGGATTCGTATTATTGCTCCTATTCCTGGAAAAGGAACGATTGGTATAGAGGTACCCAATAGAAATTCGACTATTGTTTCTATGCGCTCGGTTATAGCATCGCAAAAGTTTCAGAAATCGGAAATGGAATTACCTATCGCCTTAGGAAAAACCATTAGCAACGAAACCTTTGTTGTCGATTTAGCTAAAATGCCTCACTTATTAATGGCAGGTGCAACAGGTCAAGGTAAATCGGTTGGGTTAAATGCTGTACTTACCTCATTATTATACAAAAAACACCCTGCAGAGGTTAAGTTTGTGTTAGTCGACCCTAAAAAGGTAGAATTAACGCTCTTTAATAAGATAGAACGACATTATTTAGCGAAACTTCCCGACAGCGCCGAAGCGATTATTACCGATAACACCAAGGTTATAAACACCTTAAACTCACTGTGTATTGAAATGGACAATCGTTACGAAATGCTTAAAAATGCCTTTTGTAGAAATATTGCCGAGTATAACGTAAAATTTAAAGCGCGTAAATTAAACCCTAACGACGGCCATGCTTACTTACCATATATCGTTTTAGTGGTCGATGAGTTTGCCGATTTAATTATGACGGCTGGAAAAGAAGTAGAAACCCCAATTGCGCGTTTAGCACAATTAGCACGTGCTATTGGTATTCACTTAATTGTTGCAACTCAACGTCCGTCGGTAAATGTAATTACCGGTATTATTAAAGCCAATTTCCCGGCGAGAATAGCCTTTAGAGTAACTAGTAAAATAGATTCTAGAACTATTTTAGACAGCTCTGGAGCCGACCAACTTATTGGCCGTGGAGATATGTTATATACGCAAGGAAACGATTTAATACGTATACAATGTGCCTTTGTAGACACCCCAGAAGTGGAAAGAATTACCGATTTTATAGGATCGCAAAAAGCGTATCCCGATGCTTATTTACTTCCAGAGTATGTAGGTGAAGAAGGTGGCACAAATCTTGATATAGATATCGCGGAAAGAGACAAACTCTTTAGAGAAGCCGCAGAGATTTTAGTTATCGCACAACAAGGTTCGGCATCGTTATTACAACGTAAATTAAAATTGGGTTATAACCGTGCTGGTCGTATTATCGATCAATTAGAAGCCGCAGGAATTGTTGGTGGCTTTGAAGGTAGTAAAGCACGACAGGTATTAGTAACCGATTTAGCTTCTTTAGATTCCCTATTAGAAAACGAAGGTCAATAAATTAAACGAAACGATTTTAAAATGAAAAAATTAGTATTACTCTTATTGCTTATCAGCTCATCAGTTTTTAGTCAGAACGCTAACGATGCCAAAGCACTTTTAAGCGAAGTGTCGCAAAAAGTAAAAAGCTACGATAATATTGCTATCGATTTTAAATATGCTTTAAACAATTCGGCCGAAAACATTCAGCAAGAAACACGCGGAGATGTTACTATGTTAGGTGAGAAATACAAATTGAATATTTTGGGCATTACAAGAATATTCGATGGTAAAACATTATATACGATTAGCCCTGAAGATGAAGAAGTTACTATTTCTTCAGAAAACGCACAAGGTGAAGGTAGCATTACCCCTAGCAAAATGTTATCGTTTTACGAGGATGGTTTCAGCTACAAAATGGATATCATTCAGAATGTAAAAGGGCGAAAAATTCAATATGTAAAACTAATTCCTATCGATTCAAACTCAGAGATAAAATTTATTCTTTTGGGTATCGATGTCCAAACCAAACATATCTATAATTTAATAGAAACAGGTAAAAACACTACGAGCACAACACTCACTGTTAATTCTTTTAAAACAAACGAGCCTATTTCGAAAACCTTGTTTACTTTTGACAAAAGTAAGTATAGTGACTACTATATTAATAACTTAGACTAGGCTACCCTTGAAAATACTAGATAGATATATATTAAGCTCTTATCTAAAAACTTTTATCAGCGTGTTTGTTATACTCATGCTGATTTTTGTATTACAAGCCATTTGGCTATACATTAAGGAGTTGGCAGGAAAAGATCTTGATTTAATTACGGTTGCCAAGTTTTTATTTTACATCACCCCTACTCTAATTCCGCTTATTTTACCTTTAACCATTTTATTATCTTCTATAATGGTCTTTGGAAATTTCGCCGAAAACTATGAGTTTGCCGCAATGAAATCTACCGGAATATCGCTACAACGCGCAATGTCTGGTTTAAGTGTTTTTATTGTTGGACTCGCCATAACCACTTTCTTTTTTAGTAATAACGTAATTCCTTGGGCGGAGTATAACAGTTACAATTTACGTAAAAACATTGCTAAGGTTAAACCCGCTATGGCTATAGCCGAAGGGCAGTTTAATCAAATTGGAGACAATTTTAATATTAAGGTTTCAAAGAAAACTGGTGATCGTGGACAATATTTAGAACAGGTTGTTATTCACCAATCTGAAGTTAATAAAATTGGAAATTATACTACTATTATTGCGAAAAACGGAGAATTAGTTAGCGAAATAGATTCCAATGTTCTTAAATTGATTTTATTTGATGGGTATTATTATAATGATACGCCACCAAAAGATATTCAAGAACGAAGAAAAGAGCCTTTTCTAAAAAGTGAGTTCGAAAAATACACAATGAATATTGATTTATCGAAATTGAATGAAGTCGATCTCGATGATAAAGCATACGATGATAAGTACACTATGCTTAACATTAGTGATTTATCGAAAACTACAGATTCCTTAGCTCAAGCCAGACAAACCACCTATACGGATTTTTCTACAACCTTATACAAACGCACAAATATTGAAACCCTAAATCTTACCGTAGACACCACAAGAGATTTGGAATTTACTGGAGATGTCCTAGATTTATTCAGTGCAAAACGCCAAGTTCAACTTATTGAATACGCTATAAACTCAATAAGCAGTACCACTAATATTATCACTTCTAAAAAAGCCGATTTAAAAGCTAAGACCACTACATTAAATAAACATATTATTGCCTTTCACGAAAAATTTGCCTTAGCATTCGCTTGTGTTATTCTGTTTTTTGTTGGCGCACCTTTAGGCGCATTAATTAGAAAAGGAGGTTTAGGTTTACCTATGATAATAGCCATTGTACTCTTTTTAAGTTATCATTTTATAGGTATTTTCGCCAAAAACAGCGCAAAAGACAGTAGCTTTAGTCCGGTGATAGCCACTTGGTTTTCTACTTTAATTATGTTGCCCTTAAGTATTTATTTAACGCGAAGAGCAACTGCCGACCGTGGTTTATTTGAATTTGATCATATTACCCAACCTATAAAAAAATGGTTTCAAAAGAAGTTCCCAAACAACAAATTAAATAAAGCTGAAGAGGAAACAGAAACTCTCGACGGTTTGAAAGTTACTCGTACTGATATAACACCAGTTGCTATTTCAGACAAAAACAGAGCGATTGCGAGCAGTACGCTCTTAAATTATAGAGTAGTTTCAAGAATAGCACTGGCGGCGTACAGCATTGCCATTGTTCTTTTTATCTCATTTTTTATATTAAAAAATAATAAACTACCTCAAATTGCGATCTCAGCACTGTATTTAAGCGCTATTTCGGCGGTGGTTTACGCGATTCATTTCTTAAAAGCATATATTAGTTACCGCGCTTACACCACGACTTTACACTTTAATAGACATAAAAAATCACCTGCTATATTACTTATCGGATTTATATTATTTCCCATCATTTATTTCAATAGACGCAGAAAATTCAAATTAGATATTGCTTAAAACATACCGATTAGCACTATCTTTATAACATTAAAACGGCATTGTAATGACAACAACAGAAGCTAAAACACAATTTAAATTAAATACCATTCAAGAAGCGATTAACGACATAAAGACCGGTAAGGTTATTATTGTTGTCGATGATGAAGACAGAGAAAATGAAGGTGATTTTATTGCTGCTGCCGAGTTAGTAACTCCAGAAATGATAAACTTTATGGCGACTCACGGACGGGGCTTAATTTGTGCACCGCTTACCGAGCACCACTGTAAAGATTTAGGTTTACATATGATGGTTACGAATAATACCGATCCTATGGAAACAGCATTTACCGTTTCGGTAGATTTAAAAGGGCAAGGGGTTACCACAGGAATTTCGGCCGGAGATCGAGCGCTAACAGTAAAGGCTTTAGTAGACGCAAAGACAAAACCATTCGATTTAGCACGACCAGGACATATTTTTCCTTTAGTAGCAAAAGAAGGTGGTGTATTACGTCGTACCGGACATACCGAAGCGGCAATAGATTTTGCACGTTTAGCGGGATTAAATCCTGCAGGTGTTATAGTTGAAATAATGAATGAAGACGGAACGATGGCGCGTTTACCGCAGCTTTTTGAGGTCGCGAAAAAGTTCGATTTAAAAATTGTTTCTATTGAAGATTTAGTGGCGTATAGAATGGATCACGATTCTTTAATTGATAAAAAAGAAGATTTTAATTTAGAAACGCGCTTCGGAACATTCCGATTAAGAGCCTACCAACAAACGACTAATAATCAAGTGCATATTGCGTTAACCAAGGGAGAGTGGACGACCAATGAACCTGTGTTAACCCGCGTGAATTCCACATTAGTAAATAATGACATCTTAGGAACGCTGACTAATAATGCCGACCAAAAGCTTGACGGTATGTTTAAAGTGATAAACGACGCTGGTAAAGGCGCTATTTTGTTTATAAACCAAGAAGCACAGTCCTTAAACTTACTGCAGCGTTTAAATGTGTTGAAAGAAACACAACAAGAAAAGACTTTAGTAAAAGCTCCTGCAATAAAAATGGATGCAAAAGATTTTGGTATTGGAGCACAGATTTTACACGATTTGAATATTCATAAATTGCAATTAATTTCTAACTCACAACAAACAAAACGGGTAGGGATGATTGGTTATGGTTTAGAAATCTTAGAATACGTGAATTACTAGTTGGTTTGAAAGGAGAAAGAAAGAGAGAAAAAATATAGAAACAAGACACCAGATTTTGTTTGAAATATAAATACAAAAAAGCGCAAATTAACTAAAGTTAATTTGCGCTTTTTTTTGCCTATTAGTTAAATTAATTAGAACCTTTTAAACAGACGCTTTAATAGCATCCACCATTAATTGTGCTCTACGCTTTACTTCCTCTTGCGACCACGCTAACTTAATTAAACACGAAATGTTTCTTGCGATATAGTGATTAGACTGTTCGAAGGTTTTGGTTTCTAAATATTTCAATCCGTTTTTGACTTCCGCAGAAATGGGATATAACGATTTTATATTTTTAAGATGACTCCATTCTCTTATGTAATGCCAATTGTTATCATAATAATGGAAACAACCATCTACACCACTTTCTTTTAATGCTTTCGACGCTTTTCTAGCACTCTCTAAATCTGGTAAAAAGAAGTTTAAAAAGGCATAGCTTTCCTCCCCTCCTTCCGGAACTGTTCTAAAGGTTACTTCTGGTATTTCAGCTAAAGCTTCACGTAATACTGTAAAATTATTTTTTTGTACCTCTAAAAACTCTGGTAAACGTTTTATTTGAGCCAAGCCCACCGCCGCGTGCAATTCTGAAATCCTGAAATTATAACCTAAATGCGGATGTGTTTCGGCACCTCTATCGCTTCCTATATGATCGTGACCGTGGTCGCTATACTGATCGGAATGTGAATAATAAGCGTCATTATTTGTAATGACCGCGCCACCTTCGCCACTCGTAATCGTTTTTACAAAATCGAAAGAAAAACAGCCCAAATCCCCAATACTTCCTAAAGGTTTGTTGTTA
Source organism: Bizionia gelidisalsuginis (assembly GCF_008086185.1). Classification (NCBI taxonomy): domain Bacteria; kingdom Pseudomonadati; phylum Bacteroidota; class Flavobacteriia; order Flavobacteriales; family Flavobacteriaceae; genus Bizionia; species Bizionia gelidisalsuginis. Next base: position 66,303 of record NZ_VSKN01000005.1, on the reverse strand, counting down.
AATGTTCCTCCAATAGCTTGGCAAGCATCCTCAATTAGTAAGAGATTATTCGCTTTACAGATGGCTTCAAGTTCATTCATTCGCCCCATACTTCCGCACATCTGCACAACCATAACGGCCTTTGTTTTTGGTGTAATGGCCGCTTCAACCGCTTTTGGGTCTATAGCTAAGGTATCGTCTATATCTACCAAAACAGGAACTGCCCCAAGCATCATTATCGCTTCAAAACTCGCTACGAACGTAAACGTGGGCATAATCACCTCATCTCCCGCTCCAACACCAGCCGACGCCAAAGCAACGGTTACTGCTGCCGTACCACTAGATACCAGTTGAGCGTGTTGTGTTTTGAACGTGCGTTCTAATTCACGTTCCAATTCTTTGGCTTTCCAATGTCCGTTTCGCATTCCATCAAAACCATAGCGCATTAATACACCGTTATCTAATACATCTTGCACTTGCTTGCGTTCTTGTTCTCCAAAGCGTTCAAATCCTGGCATTTTTCTTCTTTTAAGGTGAACTCAAAATTAATTGAAATTCGTTAATAAAAAAAACCGCTCATCATTTAATTGCAGCGGTTTTTAAAGTGTATTTCTATTACAACATTAGTGACTGTTTTACAGTTCTATAACAGCGTCTGACAGTGGTTTTCGCACTTTTTTAAAGTCAGCAAACATATCATCTTCGGCTCTAAAGCCAATGGGCATTATTAATATAGATTTTAAATTTTTTGATTTCAAATCGAGAACCTCATCGTATTTATCGCCAACAAAACCTTCCATAGGACACGCATCAATTTTATGAAGGGCGCAAACCGTTAATAGGTTTCCCATCGCTAAATAGACTTGCTTTACTGCCCACGATTCAATGTCCACTTGCGATTTCTTATCAAAATCTTCAATTAAAAACTGCTTAAACGGATTTGTAATCGCATCTGGCGTGTTTCTGATGGCTTTAATCCTTTTAAAATACGTTTCTATATAATTAGTGTCAATTTTAGTTTCGATACAAAACACAAGCACATGAGAAGCTTGTTCTACTTGCGGCTGATTGAATGTATGCGCTACCAATTCCTTTTGCAGTGTTTTATTACTAAGGATAACTAATTTAATAGGCTGTAAGCCGTAAGAAGTCGCGGTTAAATTAAACGCCTCTTTTAATTGTTGTATATCCTGAGCGGAAAGCTGTTTATTCTTATTGAATTTTTTAGTGGCATAACGCCAATTTAACTGCTCTATTATTTCCATTACTCTTTAATTTAGTGTGCAAAAGTACTATTTGATTATTTTAAAAGATAATGTAATTAGAAAAATAATCGATAACTAACTTATTAATAAGGAGATAATGATTAAAAATAAAATAAAATAAAAAAAGGCGTAGATTTATTTGAAATAGTCTAAAAAGGATTCTATATTTGCACCCGCAATCAGGGCATACTTGATGAGACACTTGGAGAATTGGCAGAGTGGTCGAATGCGGCAGTCTTGAAAACTGTTGAGGGTCACACCTCCGGGGGTTCGAATCCCTCATTCTCCGCTAAAAGCCCCGTAAACGTAATGTTTACGGGGCTTTGCTTTTTAAGTTGACAGTAACGTTGACAGTTCTACTAAACCACATCCTATCTAAATTAATTTAGTGATAACCTCAAAAAATCACTTCTTAATGTTTGTTTTAAAAGTTAATTATTTCATTGCTCAAGGAAAAGCAATTTACTAATCGTATAATTAATGTCTGTTTATTAATTTCCAAACATTATTTCTATTTAACTTAAAATATTTTTTTTGAAGACACAACTTGTTACTTAAGTTAGCATTTTTACCTTTATTTTATATTAGATTCTTATACTATTATGTTCATATCGTTAAAATAATACTGTTAATGGAGTTGTATTTTATTTTTCATTAAAGTAATCATGAAAATTTCCTGTTTAATTTTACTTAACGATTAATCCTTAGTTATTAGACATTTTGTAGATGGATGTATCCTAAAAAAATAAAAGTACTTAGACTATCTTAACGTCAAATATAAACAGAGTGAAAAAAAAGTATAAAACTCACAACTTTATGAGATAAAATGAAAAATCTACTTACATTAGTTCCTGAATAAACAACGTCTGAAAATGAACAGAATCAAGGAAGTGTTGGAAGAAAAAGGTATAAAACAGATTTGGCTTGCCGAGAAGTTAGGGAAAAGTTACAATATGGTTAATGCTTATGCGCAAAATAGACAACAACCGAGATTAGAAACACTTATTAAAATTGCAGTGATACTTGACATTGACGTAAAAGAATTGATAATATCAAACAAGAAATAATGACCACACAACAAGTAATAGATAAAATATTCAAAGACCCAGCAGTAAAATATGAGCTTTCAGAGTTTGAAGGTTTGGGCATTTCTATCCACGATATGATTAACATCTATTCTAAAAATGGAACAGGAAAGCAAACAGGTAAAAAAATATACTACATCAAACCTTTGGCTTCAATGTATTCTGAAAAAGAAGAAATTCAAGTCTATGTAGAAGGTGGTAAATCTGCTGCTGAAGAAATTGTAAGACAATTGTGGGTGTATAAATTAATCAATTTTTACAATTATAAGCCTGAACAAATAGTTTGTGAAATTCCAGTTCAATTTGGCGTAGAGGTGAATACAAAACACGCAGATATTGCAGTTTATAGAGACGAATCTAAGGAAACGGTCAAACTACTTTTTGAAATTAAAAAACCAAAACGTAAAGACGGTATTGAGCAGCTTAAAAGTTATTTAGGAGCAAAAGGAAATCCAATTGGTATATGGTCTAATGGTACAGACCGTTTAATTTTATACAAACCTCAAAGCAAAGATTTTGATACCCTTTCAGAAGTACCCAAAGTCAATGAAGAGGAAAAAGATGTACTTGAAATAAAAAGAACATTAACACAATTAAAGCAATCATTCAACTTCAAAAAAATTATTCAAGACCTAGAAGAATTGGTTTTAGCAAATAGTGGAGCTGACGAGTTCAATGAGATATTTAAACTTATTTTCGCAAAAATATGGGACGAGAAAGAGGCTGATTCTAACAAGAAAACAAGACCTCATAAAGAGGTTGAGTTCAAAAAGTTTGAAGACCCTTCATTGACTTATGCTACAATTAATGGCTTATTTAGGAAGGCTTGTATTGAGTGGCAAGGAATATTTAAGGATAATGAGAATATCGAATTAAAACAAGACCACTTACAAGTATGTATAGGACCTATAGAACCTGTTCGTTTGATGGGTTCTAATTTGCGTATTATGGATGATGCTTTCGAGTATTTATTGCCTACAGAAGCAAAGAAAAAGAAAGGGCAGTTTTTTACACCTCGTCACGTTATCGAAATGTGTGTGCGTATGCTAAACCCACAAAGTGATGATTATGTGATGGATCCAAGTTGTGGTTCAGCAGGATTTTTATTACATACAATGGATTGGGCGTATCCAGCTTCAGGTACTGATGAATTAGAATTGAGAAAATCAAGATATGCTGGAAAATATCTTTGGGGCATTGATATTGAAGCAAGAGCTGCCAAAACCTCACGTGCATTAATGTTAATTGCAGGTGATGGCCATACAAATATCTTTGGTCCAGATGTAAGCAGTCTTGATCCAAGAGATTGGTATACCAATAAATCTGGTCAATATTTAATGACAGAGTTAAGTAAGACAAAACTACTTAAAGCGAAAATACCTCAAGGCGAAAATTTTACTGATAGTGATAAAGCCTGGGAGTACTTTGGTGAAATGAATTTTGATGTAATTCTTGCTAACCCACCGTTTGCTGGTGAAATGAAGGAAAGGAAAATGCTCATTCAATACGATTTAGCAAAACCAGCGTTAAAAAGAGCAAAAGATAAAACACCCAAAGAAGAACGAGACGTTTTATTTATAGAGCGTATTGTAAAAATGCTTCGCCCTGGTGGTAGAGCTGCAATTGTATTGCCACAAGGTAAATTCAATAACTCTTCTTTAGCGTTTATTAGAGAATGGATATTGCGTAAAGCTCGTTTGTTAGGGGTTGTTGGTTTACACGGCAATTCTTTTAAACCACACACAGGTACTAAAACATCAGTACTATTCATTCAGAAATATACAGATGAAGAATTGGCTGATATTATCAAGGTTCAAAACGAAGTCGAAAACCAATGTCCTGATTATGCAAAACAAATAGAAGAGGTATTAGCACAGTTTGAAGATGAGTTAGATATTCCTGAAGAAAACATTGCAGAAGAAATTTTTGAGTTACTCTTAGAAGAATATCCTGAACCTGAAATTGAAGAAGAGGAAACTGACGAAACAGAATCAGATGAAGAGGATGAAGAAAGCAACGAACCGTTATCTTTAGATGATAAGTTAGAAATCATTGAAGATAAAATAAGTGATTTAAAAAATGGTCTCTTAAAAGCAAAAGGTAAATTATCAGGCTTAGTAGATGTTGTAGAAGCTATGCAATTAACCCAAAAGGCAGAAATTGAAATAGCTAAAGAAAACCGTGATGGCACAATGAAAGAATTTAATGCAGCTTTTAAGCCTATTAAAGAACAGCATAAAGTAGCCATAAAAACCCTAAAAGACAGCCAAAAGGAAAAAGCAAAACAACTTAAAGCAGAGATTAAAAACTACGATAAACAAATACCACTTGCAGAAGAAGAAAAACTTTTGTTAACCAACAAAGGAAAATTACAATTACTCTTAAATAATGAGGATAGTATAGAAAAAATAAGAAACCGCTACATAGATGCAGAAGTAGCCAAACAATTAGACTACCCTATTTTTATGGCAGTAAGCGAAAGAGGTGGTAAAAACAATAGTGGTGATTACGAATATATGTTAGATGATGATGGCAACCTGATAGAAGATACTTTTGGTAACCCAGAGATAGATCAAGATTTAGTAAACCATAGCATTACAAGAGAAGATTTATTAACCCCAGACTTTGATTTTGAAAAAGCAGACTTAAACATAGCGGAAGCATTTGTTAAGTTTTGTAAGGAGCAAGGTTTTGATTTTTGGAAAAATTAAAAGAACCTATGGCAGTTTGGAACACAGTAAATCTCACAGATATTAAGCCTGATAGGTTTGATGCAGAGTATTTTAGAAAAGATTATCAAGATAACCTTTCTTATCTTAAAAAAACAGGTGATACTTATAAGTTTAGCCGATTATTCAAATATATTAAAAGAGGATCTCAACCACTATATTCTAATAATGGAACTATAAAAGCATTGCGCAGTGTTAATGTTGGTTTTATGAATTTTAATGAAACCAGACAAGAATACGTAACAGATTCTTTTTTTGAAACTAACAATAGAGGTCAAGTACAAAAAGAAGATGTATTAATTACATCTACAGGAGTTGGAACATTAGGCAGAACAAGTGTTTGGTTTTATAATGATAAAGCATATTGTGATGGGCATATTACTATTTTAAGAAATGGTAGTGTTGACCCTTATTTTATTACAGCTTTTTTAAACTCTAAATATGGTTTAATACAGTTCGATCAAAACTTTAGAGGTTCAAGTGGGCAAATAGAAATTTACCCTTATGATATTTCTAAATTTGTTATACCAGAATGTTTATTCCCGCATCAACAAGAAATTGGAGATTATTTAAGAAAGGCTTTTGAGCTACAACAAGAAGCTTATAAACAAAAACAAAAATCATCTGAAATTTTAGAAAGTGAATTAGGTTTAAATGACTTTCAAAAAGATGATAGTAAATTTAGAGTAACTCGGTTAACTGAACTAAGTGGTTCAAGAAGATTTGATGCTCAATGTTTTAAGCCAGAATTTCTTCAGTATGAGTTATTTATACGAGAAAATAATAAACACAATACTTTATCAGAACTTTTAAATAGAATCTTAAAAGGTAATCAACAGTTTATTAGTTCAAAAGGAGATAAGCCATATGTTAGTATTAAGGATATATCAGGGATAGATGTAATAGCAAAAGGAAATGTTTCTATTCCATTATCAAAAGCTATTAATGAAGATTTACTTTTAGCTGTTACTGGAGCTACCATTGGTAAGATAGGGATTGTTAATAGGTATCCTTCTATTAGTTTTTCTGGTGATATATTAGGCTTGTCTGTAAATAAAGAGAAGATTTCACCTTGGTATTTGTTAGCTGTTTTATCAAGTCCAATAGGGCAGACACAATTCAATAGATGGGTTACTGGTTCTACAAATGGACATTTAAGTCCGTCAGATGTAAGAAAAATTATTGTTCCCAGAATTGATTCTTTACAAGAAGATAAAATTGAAAACTTATTAAGAACATCATTAAAGTCCCTTGCGAAATCTGAAGAGTTATTGCTCAAAGCCAAAAACAGAGTTGAAGAATTAATAGAAGTAGCAGCGACAAAATAAATATACTATGGCACAAACAGACAAAGAATTATTGCAAGAACTCTGTACCCAATACAATGTTGGGTTTGATAAGGTAGAAAAATTATTAGCTACGGTAAAAGAGTATCAATTTAAAGACAACCGTAGAGGGGTTTATGATGCCTTAAAAGATATTATTAAGTCAGACCTTAAAAAAGCAAGCAATGAAAATTAGCGAATTAAAACTTCAGAATTTTAGAGGCTATAAAGAGTTTGTAGTAAACTTCAACCCAAAATTCAATTTAATAATTGGAGAAAATGGTAGCGGTAAAACAGCACTTTTAGAAGCTCTAACGGTTGCAATGGGATCTTTTTTCTTGGGTATTAGAAACACTAATGCACGAAGTATCTATAAAAAAGATATACATATTGCTAATTATGACTATAGTGAAGAGTATTTATTTCCTGTTCGTGTTGAAGCGTCAGGTATTGTTTTAGAAAACAATGTTAATTGGGCTAGAGAATTAAATGGAACAAAAAATAGGACCACTACTACAGAAGCAGAAGAACTCAAACGAATAGGAAAGCGCATAGAAGCTAAAGTTAGAGAGGGAGAGCAAGAAAATTTACCATTATTAACATATTATGCAACTGGTCGTCTTTTTGATGAAGCAAGAAATATGAATGGTAAAGAGAAGTCAGAAACAATTAAAGCACCTATTGCTTCTAGATTTAGGGCTTATAGCAGATGTTTAGAAGCTAAATCTACTCACAAGGATTTTCAAAAATGGTTTAGAGGTAAAGAGTTGGCAAGAATACAAAGAGGTCAAACAGAAACAAGTTTAGATGTTGTAAAAAAAGCCATTGTAGATAATATACCTAATTGCAAAAACATATTTTTTGAATTTGATCCTGATAAACCACAAGGGTTAAAAATTGAATTACAAGATGGTCGCGTACTACCTTTTAATATGTTAAGTGATGGTACACGTAACTTCTTTGCGATAGTGGCAGATATAGCTTTTAAATGTGTAACACTAAATCCTCATCTTCAAGAAAATGCTTTAACAGAAACAAAAGGAATTGTACTAATAGATGAATTGGATTTACACTTACATCCAGAATGGCAAAGGAAAATTGTACACGTTTTAAAAGATACATTTCCAGATATTCAATTTATAGTAACTACACACTCGCCTTTTATAATTCAAGAAACTGGTGAAGAAGAATTAATAGTACTTAAAGAAAACGCAGTAAATCAAGTTACTAGTGGAATAAATTTAAGTATTGAAGATATAGCGGAAGAATTACAAGAAGTTGACAATCCACAATGGAGTAAGTCTAGACAAGAAATGTTTGAAGTCGCTAGTAAATATTATAAAGCAGTTAAAGAAGGAACTGATACTGCAGAAATGAAGGCTGAATTAGATGAAGCTATGAAACCTTTTTCTTTAGACACTGCCTTTTATGCCATTATCGAACAAGAAAAAATTATACAGGAATATAAAAAAAATAAACAATGAGGCCTGTAGATAAAGGAATAGCGCCTAAAGTGTACACGGATTACGGAAAGGCACGACACGATTTAGCGGAAAGACTTGGTTATTATTGCTCTTATTGCGAAATGAAAGTATTTAATTCAATTGAAGTAGAGCATATTTTGCCTCAAAACCAAGGAGGTGCAGTAGTAGATTGGAATAATTTTTTATTGTCTTGTAAGTACTGTAATACCATAAAGAGTGATCACAATGCCAATACAACGGACTATATCTGGCCTGATATAGATAATACAGATTTAGCTTTTGAATATTCAGAAGTAGATGTTATTAAGCCAAAAGGCATATTAACTGCAGCTTTAAATATTAAAGCAGTTTCTACAATTAATCTTATGGGTTTAAATAGAATACCAGGAGGAATAAAAAGTCCTACTGAAGCAGATACTAGATGGAGGTCTAGAAAAGAAGTGTGGGACAAGGCTAAAGAAAATTATAACAACTGGGTACAAGCACCAATAATTCAAATGGCAAAAGTTATTGCTAATTGTGCTTTATTGAGTGGTCATTATTCTATATGGTCCGAAGTTTTTAAAGGTGATCAATTAGTTTTGGCAGAAATAGATAGAGTTTACGCAGTAAAAGGTCTTTTTAAAGACTTGGATCAAAACGGAATTAGAGTAATAAGAGGTAATGGTCAAATATAAAGAGTATGAAATTTAACAAACTAACCATAGAGAACTATAAGTCGTTTCAATATCCTACAGCTATTGATTTTCCTCAAAGTAGCGAAGGTAAAAGTATCTTCTTAATAGGTGGTATGAATGGAGCTGGTAAAACCTCTATTATGGAAGCCATAAACATTTGCCTGTATGGTGCTAAAACAGATTTTTTATACAAATACATTAACCGTAAAGAGTTGGCAAAAGGGAATGCGTTTGTTTCTTTTGAATTAGAGTTAGAAACGGACGAACACGAAACTATTTTAATCAATAGATCTTGGAGTGCAGGTGCTACAGATAGCCCTAAACATAAAGATTTAACCGAAAAATTAGTAGTAGTAAAAAATGGCAAACGTGTAAGTGTCCAAAATAAAGAAATGTGGCAAGATTATATTAATGCTACTATACCAAAAGGTATTACACAATTTTTCTTTTTTGATGGAGAAAAAATACAAGAAATTGCAGCAGACGACCATTCAGAAGTTCGATTAAAATCATCTTTAGAAGCAGCATTAGGTATTCAATACATTTCTCGTTTATCAAGTGATGTGTTGTACTTAAAGCAAGAAGAACGCAAAGGCTTTGTAGAAATTACAGATGAAGATATTACGTTTAAAGAAAGTGAGTTAAAAAAAGAACAACGTAAACTAACCAACAAAACACAAGAGCGTGACGATTTATCGGAAGAATTAGAACGTTTTAAAAGTGATAAAGAAGAAGCACAAACAAGGTTTAAAGCTATTTTTAATTTAGACCCTGAATCTTCAGAAGTAATCAAACAAAAGGAGAAAAAACGCATCCAATTATCTAACAAAAGCAATCAGTTAGACAATCAAATAAAAAATCTAACAGAACAGCATTTACCCTGGGCATTGGCAGGAAAACTCTTTGATGATGTAAAACAGCAAATCAACTTAGAAAGCCAGAGTAAAAAACAAAATGCTATCTCAGAAAATGCGGTGGCATTGGCTCAAAAAATTGTAGAAAACTTTGATACACCAGAGCCTATTACATCAGCACCACTTACTGCAAGTCAAAAAGAGAAACTACACCAAAGAGTTTTAGGTTTATTGCAAGAAAATAAGTCCGCAGATGAAGTAGTTAAAATCTTAAACCTATCAGACAGAGACACCGCTAAGGTGCTGAATAAAATTGAAGAAATAGAACAAAGTGATGTTTTACAATTAGAAGATTTAATCAAAGAAAAATCGGAATTGGATTTTGAAATTCGTTCTATACAAGCCAGTTTAGAAACATCTGGTACTACAGATAGCGAAAAGGAATTATTTGAAGAATTACAAAGTACTATTGAAGGCTCTAATACACAAATAGGAAGGCTCTCAGTACGTTTGTCTAATTGCAACGAAGAATTAGTTCATATTGAAAATAAAATAAAGGAAATAGAATTAGAAATTGGCAAATTGTATGACAAGCACAATTTCTCTAAAGAGAAAGTTGATTTCATAGAAGAATGTGATGCTATTGCTAATTTAATGACCACCTATATGGTGAAGTTGAGAAAGAACAAAGTACATCTATTACAGGAAAAAACCTTTGAGATGTATAAAATGCTTTCCAGTAAATCAGGTTTAATCAAAGATTTAGAAATTGACAACAAAACCTACGAAATTACGATAAGAGATAAAAGCGGACATACAATGCGTAAGTCTGGTTTATCAGCAGGTGAAAAAGAAGTGTTTGCATTGTCTTTACTTTGGGGTTTAGCCCAAACTTCTCAATTGAATTTACCAATTATTATTGATACGCCTTTATCAAGGTTAGATAGCATACATAGAGATAATATTGTTAATCATTATTTCCCAAATGCAGCTAATCAAGTAATCATTTTATCTACAGATACAGAGGTAGATAATAATTACTTTAAAAACTTAGAGCCACACCTTACAGGTGCAGCAAGTTTAGAATTTAGTCAAAACAATGAATTAACCACCGTAAAAGAAGGTTACTTCTGGAATTAAAAAATAGAATATGGCTGATAGATTATATACATCATTAAAAACAGACGAAATAATTAGTGCTTTTAGAGCAAATACAAAATTGGATAAAGCAATTTTGGCTCGTATGGCATTCTCATATTCTTTAGTACGTACAGGAAAAGAGGTTATTAAAAGTACCAATTTTACTGGAGGAGAAATGAAAAGAACTTCTTTCTTTAGTAAAGATGAACATTTAGTAAAAACATTAGTAAATCAAGTTTATCAAATAGAAGACTTGGACGAAAACCAGTTTTACAGCAATAAATCTATTGTAAAAGATCACGTAGATAATGGGGCTATTTTATTATGGGACCTATTCCAAAAGAATGGAGAGGATATTAATAAATGGTATTCAGAAATTGTATCTACAATACATTTGTCAGGTGGTAAAAAACTAAAAACAAAAGATTTAGACATATTTATTGGTAGAGATATTCTGCACAATAACGATTTAATAATGGCATTGAATGATACTGCAATTCACGCCAATTCTCATTTAGCTATAATGGGAAAACCTGGTGTTGGTAAAACACAGTTTTTATTAAAGATTTTAGCAGATATTAGGATTCAATCAGATTATCAAACCAATTTTATATTCTTTGATTATAAAGGTGATGTAGTAGATAGTGAAACTTTCATTGATGTATCAAGAGCAAGAACCTATAAGCTATTACAAAACAACGAGTACTTGCCTATTAGTCCTTTCATCCTGCCTGATTATAACGAACAAGACATACAGTTATCAGCAAGAGAAAAAGCAGAGAGCTTTGCATCTATAAACTCAAAATTAGGAGTAGTTCAAAAAGGTGCATTAACAGAAGCAATAGTTGCTGGTTATGCTATGCGTGCAAATTCAGACAAACCGTTTCCAGATTTTAATGATGTATTAGAATTAGCATTAGCAGCCTATGAAGAAGAAGGTAAAAGAGATGATTCTTTAATTGAAGTATTAAGAGATTTAGCCAATTTTAATTTATTCTGGTCTCACGGTTCAAGTTTACCACCAATGGATAAAATTAGTAATCGTTCTATGATTATTGATGTTCATAAAATGCCTGTATTAAAAGAATTGATTGGGTATTTAGTAATAGAGCGTTTATATAAAGAAATGGCTTCTTTACCAGATAGTCCAATAAAAGATGGAAGAAGAACATTAAGAACCATTTTAGTAATTGATGAAGCACATAACTATTTAGGTCAAAAAAATATTTTCTTAGAAAAAATTATACGTGAAGGTCGTTCAAAAGGTATTGTAGTATTCTTTGCTTCGCAATCACCATCAGATTATCAGCAAAAGTTTTTCAATTTCCAAGAGCTTTTAGAGTTCTCATACATCTTTCAAAGTGAAGGTACCTCTGCAAAAGCTATTCAAGATATTTTAGGTTGTAGCAATAAAACAGCAAAAGATTTACAGTCAGAAATTGCCAAATTGGAACCTTTCCAAGTAATCAGCAGAAGTAATATTAAAACCGACGAATTTATGAAATTTACAGCAGAACCATTTTATAAAAATTATTAGCAAACGCAAGATCAAGCACATTTAAAATTTGCTCGTGCTTCATAAATTTAAAAGTGCTTTCATACGAACGCTAGAAAGTTTTCAAAAAGAAAAGCTAAACCCTTTTTTATATAAAAAATATAGAGCATTAGTGCTATACAGAATGGTTTGTTAACATTTACCAGTGTAAAATCAGCCTTTTTGATAAATAAAGAAATTTTTGAGAGCCTATTTTTTACCGTTTAAATTTAGGTTAAACGAAAATGAAAACACTTATTTAGTCGTTGGTTTAGACCACAGACGTGAACAAAAAGCTACTATATAAATGCTTATCAATAATAATAGTTTTTCTGAATCAACATTTTCTTCATTAATTAAAATGTACTCGAATTAAATACTTATCAGCATATGTTTAAACTTCTTTTTTTGAAGAATATTGAATTAAGATTTTAACTTTGTTTTTCTTGTTAAAATCTTAACTTGGCCTAACTCATAAAAATCTATATATCAACGGGCTCAACTAATAAATAACTTAAATGTATTACAAATTAAAATCATTTTTTGAGTAAAAATAATTGTTAGAAAAACCTTTCACGAAATCTATTCTATTTTCATAACACCTCTTCTCACTAAATAATCGATCTTTGGATCAATTACATCGTAATATTTAATCTTATTATCACCCAAAACTTCATCTTCCCTTATTAATTTATATTGAATCATTAAATTAATTTGACCTTCCGATTTAGCTGTTCTTTGGTTAAAAGCATCATTCAGATGTTTAATATGAAATCTAGTTAGCCTAGTCTTTAAAATTCTATTTATCATTGCCTTAATATCCTTATTCTTGCTAGATTTGGACGGATAAATTGAATCGTAATTAAAATTAGAACTAAAATTAATTAAGCCTTTTGAAATATACTTCGCTTCAAATAGCGAAACTCCTTGATTATTATTTGACTGTTCATTATATATAACTCCTAAAGCAGATATTAAATCGCGTGGTGAATTATGACTTATTCTTATTAACTCCTCCTTATCGTTGCTGTTTTCAATAAGCCTATCAAGATTCAATTTATTGTTCGAAAAATATTTAATTCTTTTATTTATTAAAGGTTCCAAATCCGAATCCTTCCATCTAATATCTATAGATTCAAATTTGTCAAATCGGACGACCTTAGCTAATTCAATTCTCAATTCCGACCATAAGCTAAAGCCAATTGCAAATTTATCATTTAACAGAAGTTCAGTATCTGTTAGTATCTCTCTTGTAAAATCACTAATCTTAGTAATATCCTGCTGTAACTCCTGAAATTCATCAATTTTATCGAAAAGAATTACTGTGTTTTTGAAACCAACAGTTTTTATTATATCTAATAACTCATCTAAAATTGATTTTAATTGAATGCGTGTAAATTTTTTTTCTTTAATGTCTATTTTTTCAAATTCGATTAAATCTATTTCGCCAAAATAATTTTTATATGCACTTTGAACATTGACATTTTCAATACCTAAAGACTCTCTGATAAAAGTAGAACCAATTGATATTAATGTTGAAGTAACCTGATTCGTACTACGTAGTAAAAATCTATTAAAAAAATTCCTAATATTATTCGTTGTCTTTACTTTATGAACATTATCATAAATATTGTCATACTCCGTTTTACTTAAAGTTTCAAAAAATAATCTAATGAATAATGCTAATTTTTCTTTTTTTATTTTATCTAATTTATTGACGCATTTAGGGTTTTTGTTTAAAAAAATTGAGAGTTTTGTAGTTAGGGATTTTATTATTAATAAAATTAGTGCATTCTCATTATTACTTATCGGAATTTCATCAAACCTGTCTATTTTAACAGTTAGGTTTTTAGTCTTTTCTAAATCTTCTTGTAACTTATTGATAATTGATGACTTACCGTGTCCTCTCTGCCCAATAATAAATCTACTATCGCCATTAGATAAATCGTTTAATAAAGTATTATAATAATTTGGTTCGTAGAAAATCTCATCTAAAAATTCAAGTTCTTGTTCTGAGGATTTTTTTGAGAAAGGATTCTTTGTAAAACCTATATTAGAGTTTAATGTCATAATTTTATTTTAATTTACTATGCCTGTTTTAAATAATTACATAATTCTTTGGAGATAACAAATTAGAAACTTAACCCCTAATAATATACTGTTTACCTTAGGTTATTATTCGCTTTAAACTATCCCTAGTAACTGCGCTAAGGTATTGAAACATTATATAATAATATTGAATAAATCTCCAAAATTAAGCGCTGGAAGTTAATATTTGCGCCTCCTACTGAAATGTACTTGAATTAAGTACTTAATAGAGTCCTCTAATGTATATTCCAATGCAGATTGTTTTTTTTTTTTTTAACTACCAAATCCCTCTTCAATAAATTAATAAGCTTGACTCGCTCATCGAGGTCTAAACCTTTTGCTATTACATAAACATCCTTACCTTTCATCTTGAATATATTATTTAAAAAAAGCTAAAGGTATTAAATATGTTGAATTGTTGAAAAATCAATCCACTATCAGTAAAACAGTGTAGAGCAAGAACAACAAATGTTCAACAATAATTCAACAGCTATACTTTTATGTGTTGAATTACTATTGAACATATTATTTAATCGGTCTAAAAAAGTACTTTATATTGTTGCGGCTTGTTGTACTAATATTTAAACTTGTTGCACTTTTGTTGTTCTTATTTTAAACTTGTTTTTTCTTGTTGCAGTTTTGTTTTTTCTTGTTTTAAACTTGTTTTTTCTTGTTGTATTTTTTTTTAAACTTGTTGCATTCTTGTTGCATTCTTGTTTTAAACTTGTTTTTTTTATTTAGATAACCTAGCTTCTTGAAAAACTTGTTGATTATTTGTTGAAAACAAGTTGAATGGTCAATCCTATATTATAAGCTATTCAACGACACAATGTCGACAATTCAACAGATTACTTAACATCCTCTTTATTGAATTCAAAATAACGACCTTTTACTAAAGTCTCTTCAACAATGTATTTATCATTAATAGATGGTATGGTCGACAAATGAAACCTTTTATAGCTAGAGTTTTTCTGTAATAATCCAAATTTGGATTTTAGTATTTCGGAAACTTTAAAAGAAGAGACTCTTATGTTGTTATTTTTTAATTTTTCAACAAGGTCAGATGCACTATAACAAATAGTCTCTTTATCAAACCTGCTAAAGTCATCCACTAGTATTTCCGATATTTCTCTTTCTAAATATGTTTTATTACCTTTCATTAATTTACTTAATGCTTCTGTTTTAATTTCGTCTTTAGAAAACCACATTCTTGAAGTCTTTTTAGTTGAAGGCTTCCTAGAATTTAAAAAATATAAAAAACGTGGTATCTCTTCCTCTAAATCCTCTAACAAATTTGTGTTTTCATTACTATCTTCTATAGAGGGGATTTTTCGAACCCAATAGCGAATTTCCTTTTCGTCTATTAGAATAAAATTATCTTCATTATTAGAACACAATATAAACTTACCAAAAAATGGCGTCTCTACTTTGTCTTTGCCTTTATTCTCTGTTTTAAATGACCGTGATGTCGACAGATTCTTAATACGCTCACTATCCTCCTTCCGATCAAGTAAAACTTCATCAATAGCAATAATAAGTTTGGTTGCCCAATCAGCATTAAATTGACTCCTAAAATCTTCATTTTTATTAATAGTCATATTTTGTTGAAAGATTGATTTCAACCAATTTAAGAAAGTTGTTTTTCCTGTCTTACGATCTTCACTAACTAGGCACAATATGGGCAACACCTGAGTTGGGTATTGCCAGAGTATTGTTAAATAATCTAAACCTATATTGTATTGATCTCCAAAAACATGTTTCAAAAATGCTATCGTTTTGTGAAAACTTCCTTTCTCTAATGAATGATTAATTTGGTGATATTCATTATAGAAGCCCTTAATAACCTTTTCATACGCTACATTACTTGGCATAGTTACAAATCCATCGTATTTAGAAATTCCATCAATATAGTCTTTACCGTGATCCGTAATTATCTCTCCTTTGTTCCATTTAATTAAGGTTGACATAGTATCTCCACTTAATAATGGTTTATCAGCTATTTTAAAATAATCTGTTCCTACTCTTATATACTCCATCATTATTTCGATTTAGGCACCGTTACAGTTAAAATTGCTCGCTTGGGATTATTCGTTTTAATAAAATCAAATAGAATTTGAACTCCTGTAATGGAGTTATCGATTTTATATAATCTATCTATTTCCCCTTGAATAGTCAGATAATCAAATCTAACATCTTCATTTACCACGACTGAAAGTCTATTAAGTTTAGACATTATCCAATTAAAAAACTCCATTGACGCACTATCATACTGAAAGTTGTTTTTTAAATAATTAATTTGATCTTTAATTTCTTCAAGGTGAAAATGTAAATCTTTATCAGAAAATTCAGTTTTGTAAAATAATCGTCTCATTATCTTCTATATTTTAAAGATTTAACTTCTGATAACGCTGACTCTAAATTTTCTGAGCTAATAATTACACGTCTACCAATCTTATCTGCTCTAATAAAGCCTTTAGCAATATAGTTGCGCACAGTAAGTTCGGACACATTTAAGTGAACAGCTACTTCTTTAACTGTAAAGTTCTTTTTACTCGGTTTAACCAATTCATTAATAGATGTTTTAAGATCTTCTATTGGCTGTTGCACTATCTCTCTGATAAATGCTGATAATTCTTCTTTTGTTGTTACTACAATTTTAGTCATTTTATAATTTTTAAATATTAATAAATACAACTAGGCCTAATTGTTTGATACAAATTTGAGGCAGAATCGAAGAAGAAAAAAAGTAGTAAAGGTTAAAAGTTAAAAAACCATAAAGCAATGAAAATCATTGTTTTATGGTTTTTTACAATTGTTATTAATGAAGAAAACAAGTAGTGATGTTATAATAAATTTTAATAATATGCGTTTCTAATGTTCATTATTAAAGTTTCTAAAGTATTTCTGTTATTGATTAAGTCCTTTTTTTGTGTTTGTTTGTTCTGTTTAATCTCAAATTTACGAACGTGTTTATTAAAAAAAGAATCCTCTATTTGGACACCTTCTATATAGAATTTCTGTTTTAGCCATTCCTTATATTCTTTAACAGTTTTAGAAATCTTATTAGTAAAAAATAATCTTAGATGATATAAGAGATAACCTAATTCATCATTGGTAAACTTTCCATTACTAATATGTATGGTGTTAGAATTGTTTTCGCTCATTGAATTAGCGAATACACTCCATCCTAGATAAACCATATCATTCTTTTTAAGAAAATTGAAAAACACTTTTAATGCAGGATAATTATCTCCCCATACTAGGTTATTAAATTGATCAACATTGGATGATTCTATGGTAGGCAAATATGCTCTAAACATATCATTTTGGTTTTGAGATAGGTCATTCTGGTGTTTTAAATCTCTAAAGACTCTTTCTTTTAGAAAAAGCTCATCAAGGGTCTTATTCAGTTCTTTAGACAACAGAGCTTCCTTTTTTTTTATCTCTTCAATTAGGGTTCTATTTTGCTCTGTTGTAGATTCTAAATACTGAATTAAGACCGATTGACTCTTGTTTTTTTTATTATAGTCTATTAAAATACCAATTTCAAAGTTATCAAAATCCGGGTATTTTTTAGATTTATCAAGACAACTACTATTATGTTGATCTATAAGCTTTTTGAAAGCTTTGTAGCGTAATTCTTCAGTTTTATAGATTCGATATCCGCTCGAAAACTTTTCAATTCTCTCAGAAAATGATGGAGCTTTAACAATCATATCAAATAAAGAAAGAGCAGAATCCATATACTGCTTCGATTTTCCAAATTCATACTGCATTAAATAATTAGAAATATAACGGTCAAAAATGGTATATTTAGAATCCATTGATTGTAAATATTTCTTTTTTACATCAAAGAATATTTTATAAAAGTTAAACTGAAAATCATCGTTATTGTCCATTACAAAAACTTTATTAATCCATACGCCCAAATCGTCATTAACAATAGCAAGGGTTTCAACTTCTATATTTTTTAAACTCAAGAACTTTTCTTCTATATCCATAATTCTAATTCCAAACGTTTTTCATAAAATCAACTTTCTCTACATCGTGTGGCTTATAATATTTATTAAAGACTTCTAAACTTTTGTGACCCGTAAAGGACATTATTACTTTATCAGGTATTTTTTTATTCTTCATTATAGTAATGAAACTTCTTCTAGCCGTGTGAGACGAAATCCTTTTATAAAAAGGAATCATTTCTTCATTAATTTGATTACCAATTTTAGATATTTTTTTAATCTCTTCATCGTAGCCACATGCTTTAAATACATCCTTTATATATTCATTAAACTTTTGCTCTGAAATAACTGGCAAATTATAATCGTACTTTACTAAAACAGCTTTAGAAATACTATTTAATGGAATACTTAAAACTTTGTCTTTATTTTTTTGATCCATAACTCTAATCATATCATTCTGTACATCGTTCCTATTAACTTTAGAGTAGTTACTATATCTCATACCTGTAGAACATCCAAAAACAAATAAATCTCGGACCCTTTCTAATTTAAGATGTTTACTAAAGTCTTTACGATATACCTCTTGCACTTGTTCCAGGTTTAATGCAATTTCGTCTGTATCAAAAGCTTTTGGGCTTTGAAAAGTTCTAAACTCTACATTGTAAGTGTGATTATTCTCTACTGCCCAATTTAGGAAGGTTTTAAGCAATCCAATATTTCTACGCAAAGTATTAGCTGAATGTTTTTTTTCAGTGACGCTATAGTTAACGTAATCATTATAAAACTCAAAATTAATCTTACTTAAATGCAGGCTCTTTTTTTGATAAGTTTGATAATCATTTAAAAGGGTTTTATTATACTCATAGCGTTTTATTGTAGATGATGAATTTGCATTATCCGTAAAATCAGATTTCTTAGCTTTTAAGAATAAATCATATACATCAAAAAAACGATTAGAAATTGCTTCTACCTTTTTAAAATGTTTATCAAACTCTTTTTTAGTAGTTTCAATGTCTAACTCTAAATTAGAGTTTATGTATCTATTTGTTAACTCCGCAAAAAACATAGAATATCTATCTAATTGATTTTTTATAGATCTGTTATCATTTGCTTGAGCCGTCCTTCCATTTAAATTTTTTGGTAATCTATTTTCAAAATCCCATTCTGAAGGAGCAATACTTTCTCCTGTAGAGTAAACAAATTTCTTCCCTTCATTTTTGAAGTAGGATGAAAAAACAATTAGAGTTTTATCTAAAGACTTGGGTTTCCTTAAATTAAATGTATATCTCATGCGTTGACAGTTTAGTTGACAGTAAAGGTATAATTAAATAGATTTCAATACTAATAATGAGATATAAAACATACATTAAACCAACAAAATCAACTGATTACAAGACACTTAGATATAACACAGCATAAAAGGTTCGATTTCCTCATTCTCCGCTAGGAATAGCATAAATTCCAACAAAACCCTATAAACACTATGTTTATAGGGTTTTTGCTTTTCTACATATTTCAAAATATAACATATAATAGCATCCCATAGGTTACCTATTCGGTTACCTAATTGAAATTTACCAACAGGTAACCGAATTAGACATAAATACCTGTTAATAAAACCATTACAGACAAATTTTTAATTTAAATTTTGTATATTTAGTTAGATTTAGTACTTATAATATAGGTAACCGATGACTTCTACGTACAGTATTCTTTTTTTACTACATAAAACAAAAGCCACTCCAGATGGAAAGGCACCTATTTACGCACGTATCACCGTAAATGGAAAAAGATCACTTATTAGTATCCAGCGTAAAATATTAATCAAAAAATGGGATAGTACTAATGGTAAAGTTTTAGGGAATTCCGCAGAAGCGCGCGCCATCAATAAGTATATTGACGACGTTAGATATAAGCTAAACAAAATCCACGAACGTCTTTTAGATCTTGAAAGGCCATTCACTGCAATGGCTATTAAAAATCGATATATCGGAAAAGATCAGCCGACTAAAATGCTGTTGGTAATATTCCAAGCACATAATAACGAAGTAGATAGCTTAATAGGTAAAGACTTTGCTCCTGGTACTGCAGAACGCTATCGCACAACCAAAAATCATATTCAAGAATATATCCTAAAGGAATATATGGTTGATGACATTCCAGTTAAAAATGTGGACCATAAATTTATTACTGGTTTAGAATACTATTTAAAAACATCGCGAAAGTGCAGTCATAACACCTCGATTAAATACATTACCAATTTTAAGAAAATTATACGAATTGCCTACGCTAACGATTGGATAGATAAAGATCCATTTATTCATTGGAAAGCTAAATTGAAAACAATCGATCGCGAATTCCTATCTAAAGAGGAACTCCAAGCAATCATTGAAAAGAAATTCGAAATCCCGCGACTCCAATTAGTCAAAGACATATTTGTTTTTAGCTGCTTTACTGGCCTTGCGTACATTGACGTTAAACAACTCTCAAAAAATGATATTGTGATAGGTATTGATGGAGAGCATTGGATTAAAACAAAAAGAGCTAAGACGCATACGCGAAGTAATATTCCGTTGCTACCAATTCCGGCCGAAATCATTAAGGGTTACGAGGACCACCCACAAGTAATAAACAACGACAAATTACTCCCTATATTAAGCAATCAAAAAATGAATTCGTATTTAAAAACGATTGCAGATAGTTGTAATATAAATAAAAATCTCACCTACCACTTGGCAAGACACACTTTTGCCACAACCGTAACACTAACCAACGGAGTTCCTATTGAATCCGTTAGTAAAATGCTCGGTCATAAATCACTTAAAACGACCCAGCATTACGCCAAAATTTTAGATAGAAAAGTAAGTTCAGATATGAGCGCCTTAAAATCAATATTAGGCAAGGAAGAAGACAATTTGAGGATGTCTAAAAAACTGCTATAATACTCATTTTCATTAGTTTAAACTAAATTAAGTATATTTATAGCCCCAACCCAAATCACATCATTTATGGATAAGATTAATACCCTTGTTGATGAATACAAATTTAAAGTCACCAATTCTCATCAAGACAACCTAAATGAAATCACTAATTTAAGACACCTCATTAACTTAAGCAGTGAATACCTTCAGCTATTAAGGCTATCGGTAAGACAGAGAGGTTTCAATTCTGAATCTGACGAAATTCTCTTCTTTAAGAAGTGTAAACCTTTTGTTAGCGGTCATTTAAAGTACTTTTCTCATATCCATTCCTATTTAATGAACCGCCCCAAAGTAAGTAGCTCAAGACAAAGAAAATTTATACATCTTATTTTAGATAAGTACGAAGCACATAAATCGCGTGAGTTAGAGTTCGTAAAATATTACAGACATAAATCTACAAGGTACGATCACATATATTTTGTTCGCGGTTTAAATAGTATTGACATAACAAACAACATAAACCATTTTATAGATCCAGAATTCTCAACAAGTCACGATGATAAGGTAGCAAAAATCATTGCTTACGATTTACTCATAAGCTACTTCCAAAAAGAACTTGAAAACTTAAAGTCTAAAAAAAAACTTTCAAATCCAGACCCCACTCCCCCACTATTAGAAAAACTATCATGGACAGCTTCCAAAACAGATCTCGTAGAATTAATGTATGCTATTAATGCCATCGGAGCTCTTAATATTGGCAAAGTTGATATTAAAAGTCAAGCAAAAATATATGAATCTCTTTTTGGTATAGAACTTGGAAATTTCTATAAAACTTATGGAGAAATTAAAGCGCGCGAAAAAAACCGAACGAAATTCTTAGACAATTTAAAATATTCATTACTCAGAAAAATGGATAGTGACGATGCTAACTAATCTGTAAGCAACCAATAAATTACAATCATCTTTCCTTCTAAATATGTTAAATCTTTTCGGTACCTCTTCGGTACTACCGAAAAATCTCAAACAAATTGTCTCAAATTTGTTTTGCGATGGACTGATTAGCAGCTAGAAACCATCATCAAAAGCGAATGCTACAGATGGTGGTTTTAAACAATCTCTTCTCGCTAAAATACATTTTTTACTAACTTAATTTAAATGATTATGCCAACAGCTATTCTTACTACAGACGATCTGTATCAATTCAAAACAGAGTTATTCGATGAAATCAAAACCATTATTTCCAATTCTAAACCTGACAAAAGGTATTTAAGATCTTCGGAAGTTATGGCCCTTTTACAAGTAAGCCCAGGAACACTTCAAAATCTAAGAGTTAACGGAGTCTTACCATATACCAAATTAGGAGGTATTATCTACTATGATGAAGACGACATAAACAAGGTTCTTGAAGAAAACCGAATACATCATATCTAATCCCGTGCTTATCACGGCACCTCAACAAACAGTTAATACCATTGAGAATTATTAAGCAAATTCGAAAACCATTTATGCCATCAATTAACTATATAAAACACCTTAATGCAGTATTCCTATTGTTTAGCAAAGACAATAGGCTTAACCCTACGCATATCAGTTTATATATGGCATTTTTCCAATTATGGAACCACAACCGATTTCCAAATACCTTTTTCGTAAACCGGGAAGACGTTATGCGAATTTCTAAAATTGGCTCAAAGTCAACTTACCACCGGTGTGTAAAAGAATTAAACCTTTACCAATACCTTATATATTACCCCTCGCACAACCCATTTAAAGGTTCAAGAATTAAGATGCTCATCTTCAGTTCCCGCGAAAGCGGAGATCTCAGTAAGCAAAGTCAAAGCCACTTGGAATCAACTGTCTCAAAATCAAGACAAGTACTGAAACAAGCAATGGACTTAGCTGTCCCAAATCAAGGACAAGCAGTGGTACCTTTATATAAACACATTAAACAAATAGAAAACAGTTATAAACTACCCAAGCCAAAAAATGAATTTGAAGTGTTAAGTTTTTTTAAAAAAGAAAAGTGGCCAGAAATAGAAGCACAAAAATTCTTTAACCACTACCAATCCACAGGATGGAAAATCGGTGGGAAAATTAAAATCGAAGACTGGCACGCTTCCGCTAGAAACTGGATGCTTAAAGCAAAAGAAATTGCAGCGCAAATTAAAACGAATTCAAACAGCTACCAACAGTCCCAAAATAAAGACAACCTACACACCACGAGAAACAAAGACTACCATCAACCGCTTTAACCGTATCAAAATGAGATTCTCTAAACTGAAACCACAATAATTAAAACCTAATCCACGATGAAAACATCTCCCACCGGCTATAACAGAAACAACCCAAGTATTATTTACGAAGGGGCATCAGAATTCCAACTGGGCACTCTGGACGGAAATATTATTAATTACGACTTCCAAAAAATAGTAAACTACATCCAAGTGAAAGGAAAATTAATGTTCGGCAAAAACTTTAAAACCTACCAAGAAGACCACGAGCTCTTGCTAAAACTCTCCAGCTATTTTATAAAAGATTATGCATACTGTGCAAAATTTGGAATCGATCCAGACAAAGGCCTGCTCCTATCTGGTCCCGTGGGCTGCGGCAAAACAACGCTAATGATGTTACTACCGCATCTCATTCCTCATAAAAAACGATATACTATTATTCCGGCACGTAATATTGTCTTTGGCTTCAATGCCATTGGCTATAAAACAATCGACGATTATAGTGATACTAAAGAATATTGTTTCGACGATCTAGGCGTAGAACACACCGGAAGACATTATGGCAAGGACTGCAATGTAATGGGCGAAATATTAATATCGCGATACGACCAATTTAAAAAGAAAGGCATTAAAACACATTGCACTACAAACCTCAACGCCGTAGAAATAGAAGATCGCTATGGAGAACGCGTGCGCTCCAGAATGAGAGAGCTGTTTAACCTAGTTAGTTTTAATGCCAATAGTGTAGATAAACGACAATAACATTAAATAGTGAATTAGCAATAAAAGCACTTAAAAGTGTCTATCTAGCACCGTTCAACTCACATTTACGATTTTTTACAATAATTTAGAATAAGTAAGTTCTATATTGTGTGCGCTATAATTAAAAACAGTAAGAGATATAACTCCAATAATAAATTTTAGTATTGGTTTTATACTCATATAACTAAGTTGGGTGCAATGCAAAAAAAACTAACCTGAAAAACAATTAATAATTATGAAAAATAAATTACTTTTTAGTCTAATTCTATTTTTATTTACTACTCTAATTTATTCTCAGAATGTTACAAGAAAATATAATGATTTGATGGAAAGATATGAGTTTTATAATTCAAGTCGTCAAATAGTAGGTTATGCAAAATACAATTCATTACAAGAGAGATGGGAATATTATAATTCAAATAATCAACTAACTGGTTACGATAAATATAATTCACTAACTGGCGAAACACAACAAGTAGATTTGAATCAAAATAATTCTATCGAAAGTTCAGGCCAATATATTGTACACGATTATGGCGAACCACAATCGACATTTGATAGTAATTTAGCGATGTTAGCTCTATCTTATAAACAAAATCAATATGACAGACTTCAAAAAATATACGGTAATCTTACACTAAAACAAAAAAGACAAGTTGACGAATATATTCAAAATTATAATAGAAAAAGATTTGAAAATTATGTTTTAATAGGTAAAAAGCGTGAAGTTGAACTTTATAAAAATACAATCGGATTTCAATATGGTTTCGATAAAGATTATGCTGTTATTTATCAGATACGCACAAAAGAAAAGGCACGTTTAGAATTTGAATTAGGTTATAAAAATGAAGAACCCTATAAAACGTATAAATTTAATGCAATTTATCAATGGATTGAAAATTTACTTGGTCATACGAATTATTATGTTGGCTTGGGAGTAGGTTTAAAAAAAGTCGATGGAGAGAAACCTATAACCTACTATGAGGATATAAACGGGACATATGGTTCAGCTATTTTAAGTTTAGGTTTGGAATATAATTTCAATTTTCCCTTAATAATCTTTGTAAATTATCAACCTGAATTTACAGTCATTCCTGATTTTGATGTAAATGGAGGTTTTAATATTGGTGTTAGATATGGCTTTTAATAGATATAACAGCGTCGAATACAAATAACACTATCAAATAGAAAGCACTTCGCCCAACACCGTATAAAAATAATTACGGTTTAGTGCTTGCTTACGAAAATTCTTCCGAATTTTCTATTTGGTTTTTATTTGCTAAATTAGTTATTTATACACGCCACTAATCATATACGTACGTGTCATAGATCACTAGTCTAAAACACGTTATAGTTCTCCTCTCTTTCTATATAAAGATATTGTGGGCAATTTGAACAAAATTTCGGTCTAGAACAAAATTTTTTTCTAAAAAACAATTCTCATTTCCAATAACTTACAAAAAAAACTTAAAAAACATCAATAGAATGCGGAAAACCGTAAGGTAAATCGTTGACAGATATATTACTTTGTAAAATTTGAAAGAAATCCAATTTATGAAATTTTTGCTTTTTACTTCTTTATTTTTTTCTTCATTTATTTTAACAGCTCAAAACTATATTAGGGAAGGAAAAGGAGATTATAACAATGTTTTATATACTTGGGATGGAAAATATTTAAGACAGGGAAAAGGAAATTATGAAACTGTTTTATACACATCGACCGAAAAATATATTCTTCAAGGAAAAGGGGATTACAACACAGTTTTGGCGACTTGGGACGGAAAATATTTAAGACAAGGAAAAGGAGACTATAACAATGTACTTTACACTTGGGACGGAAAATATTTGAGACAAGGAAAAGGAGATTATGAAACTGTATTATATACAATAGACGGTAAATATATACGTCAAGGAAAAGGAAAATTCAACACAGTTTTATATACAATTTCGGGAGAAATCCCAATAGAGATATTAATTTTTACAATTTTATAAATTACTATAAAGAAATTGGGAATAAGCCGAAAAGCCAATGAAAATCTGAAGTAGGCAAAAAATTAAACTAATTAAAATGAAAATTAATTTTACTAATGTTGCATTCTTTCTTTTTGCATCAATGTCAATTCTATCGTGTAAGAAAACAGTTGAAGTTATTCCCGAAAAATCAATTTCGGCTACGGATATTTCGATTATTGGACCAGGTAAAGAATATATCAAAGTTTTGGATGGGGATTACAAATTAAAAGTAGAGAATGACAAAATTTACATTCCATTCAAATTTGAACTTATAAAAAAGTATGATGGTAATAATCCTCAAATGGGTAATTTAGGTTTAAGTCCTTTAGATGCTTCAAATGTTGCTGTTAGAGATGTTGGATATTCTTTCTCACCTGCCACTATGAGCGATTGGAGTAAAGTGGAGGATTTATTAGCAAGTGATGTTGGTGCAACTACAACTATAAGCTTTGAATGGGATTATTTTTCGGATAGAGAAAAAATGGCAAAAATTATGAAGGAAACAAATAATTTTGAAATTACTAATACCGAAATAAAAGATGATTTAGTTAGAACCAACGAAGAACTCATAAGGGAGTCCAACCGTAATGATGAAGTCGAGGAAGAACCTAAAGAGGAAGTCGCTTCAACATCAGAAAGTAATGACAAAATTGACGAAGCTTTAGACAGTTATGAAGAATATATTGACTCATACACTAAGTTTTTAAAGAAAGCCCAAAAAGGAGATAATTCTGCAATGGCTGAATATCCAGCAATGATGCAAAAAGCAACTGATATGCAACAAAAAATGGATGATATGAAAAACGAATTTTCAGCAAAACAAATGTCTCGATTAATGAAAATCGTCAATAAAATGAATACGGCAGCAATGGAAATGCAGTAACATAATCCTTTTAAGATAAATAGTATCAGATATAACACCAATAGAAAGATTAAAAGTGAAACCAAGAAATTACGATTACCTGAATATTTGAACTATCCTGCGTGGTTTTCTATACAGTTAAAGTCATATTTGTTTTGATTGCTTATTGGAAAATATTTGATTTTTTATTAGATAAATTTTTAAAATAGTACTACCTACAACATTGACTATAAGTAATTGCTCGTTCTCACCTACTGCTAAAAATCCAAGAGGTTTTTCAGTTTGGTACGTAAATGCAAGGTTAATCGCTAAACTACCCAACTACTCATAGCCGAGACCAAATCTTAAACATTTAAAACTAAATAATATGAAAAAAACGAACCTATTTTACATTTTAATTACAACTATATTATGTGTAAGCTGCTCATCTGATGACGATTCAAGTAACACTAATGCTGACTCAATTAATCCCCCTAACTGGATTCATGGTACTTGGAGTGGTTCCACCAACACCCAAAGTGGTTTTAAATTCACACCAGATGATTTTATTACAATTGTTATAAACACAGAGACTTCATGGAAAGAGCAAATAAAATTCACAAATAATGCTGATGTAAACACAAATGTTAATGAAACAATAAATGAAAATGAGTATAAAATTGATATTACAGTGAGAAGCAATACAATAAGTTATTATTTTGAAAAAAAATCTGATAATATTATAGAGCTAACTAATGACCCCTTAGGTGAACTTTCAGAATCACTTCTTATAAAGCAATAATTATTAGGTTTTGAGAAGTTTTAAAAAGCACGTTGTAATTAATTATTATTTATAGAAATTATTATAATTATAGGTGTTTTTATTAAAATGCTAACTTAAGCCGTTTACAATTATTTTTTATTTCAGGCCTACCTACAAAAATCACACCCGTAAGATCCCTGCGCCCGGATCTTACGGGTTTTCTATTCGGTTTTTATTTACCAGTACAGATGCTTACACATGCGCAAAATGTCATCAGCACCCTCACCTAAACCGAATTAGAAGAGCGCTACGGTAACCGTCTGCGATCCCGTATGTGTTCTTTGTTTAATCTAGTTAGTTTTAATGCTAATAGTAGAGATAAACGACAATAACTTTAAACAGACATCCAACACCACATTCACATAAAAGTGTCTATCTCGAAAAATCTACCCCACATTTACGATTTTTTACAATAATTTAGAATAAGTAAGTTCTATATTGTGTGCGCTATTAATTAAACGTGTTACATATTTCGTGTATGTATTCAATATACAAGAGTAATACTCTTTTAATAAAAATAAATAGATACACAACCAATAGAGAGAGCAAAGCATTGGTTTTATATTTATATTCATTGTAATAGTAGTGATACATTTAAAAAAACATCGTGCCTACCGACTATTTAACATATGAGAAAAATTATACCATTATTTATTCTGCTTATTTCTACTTACAGTTATTCCCAATCTGTTTGTAAATTAACTCCGCAAGAAATAGATTTGTACTTGTGTATGAACGACTATACATCAGTTGAATCTTCCGCGTATTTGACTTTAGGATTAAGTGACATAGTCTCAGAAATTGGACTGTCACAAAGTAATTTTACTATAAAAACTTGTAATTCAATTAATAATGCTGTTGCAGTAATTATCGATGGAGAAAGAGAGCTTTTAATTGACGAACATTATTTATCCAAATTAAATAACTCTACTAATAAATCATTTTATCTTTTTATACTTGCTCACGAAATTGGGCATCACCTAAATGGGCATACTTTAAAATATAGCGACAATACGACATCGAGAAAACAGGAATTAGAGGCTGATTATTTTGCAGGTTTTGTATTAAAAAAATTAAATAGTCCAATTCAAGACATAACAAGTACACTAAATGATATACCACATCCAAGTAAGAATACAGGCACTCATCCAATCCTAAAAAATAGAATTTTAACTGCCAATAAAGGATTTGAGGATGCCGTCTTAAAAGAACAGAAAATACTACAGAGATTTGAAAGCTCAATCACGGCAAAAGTCTATGAGTCAAATAGAATAAATTCTTTGAACTTAGCAAGGTCGTTTTACTCCAAGTTTGTAGTGACCGGAAATATGGACTATTTCAATTCTTCTAGAAGGTACTACGAAGAATTAATTAATAAAAAACAATTCAGAAACGCAGCTTATATTGAGCTGTCTTATTTATACAAGTTAAACGAGGAAGTCAAGGAATCAATACAGATATTAAACGAAATTGAAGAACGTAACAATTATACAGTTCTTTTACTTTGGGAAAATTATCATAGCTTAAAAAAAACAGTACCTAAAGAAATAATAAGTGCAATAGAAACAATCGAAAACACAGATTTAGAAGGCTTAATATTCAAGACAATTTTAGCTAAATATTACCTGGACACATACAAACCAGAGCTTGCAGAAAATATTTTCAACGCTCTATACGATGGTATTCAAGAAAGCGAAGAAAACGATAAAAACAAATTTGAATTAATTCATTTTTATAGTAATTATGCATACTTCTTAAATAGCAAAAGTGAATTTGAGACATCTGCTAAAAACTCAAAAACAGCAATAGATCTAATAAACTCTACTGAGCTTAAAGAGAACAAACAAGTAAACACAATACTTAAAGCTTGCTATTTCACTTACTCTATGGCCTTATTAGGTTCCAAAGAATATTCGCTTTTAGAAGAAACTCTTGCATTATGGGAGGATTTAGAATTAAAACAAAATATAGTAAACTCTAATATTCTTTACATCACAGCTAGATTGCAAGAAGAAACTGGCAAAACTAAAAAAGCAATTAAAAATTTTCAATCATATCTCAAAACCAATAAAGACCCTTATGCCAATTTTCATTTAGGAAAATGTTATTTAGAAATAAAGAATAATAAATCTGCTTGTTTAGAATTTAAAACCTCTTGCGAAAACGGAGTAGAATTAGCTTGTAGATATTTAAAAATTAAATGCGATGAATAAATACATTTATATAATAATAATTTTAATTAGTTGTAGGATTATTGCACAAGATACCGAAATTATAATTATTGACAGATTTGATTCTAATAAGAACAATTGGAATTTCAAATCATCTGACAATTGGAATTGCGATATTAAAAATGGCAAATTGAATATGCAAATAAATAAAACATATAGAAACATTTGGCTTATTGCAAATGGTATTGACAACTTAGCTAATAAGACCTACACTGAAATCACTTATGACTTTGATATAGAAAATACTGAAAATAATGATTTCGGAACAGGTATGATATTTATAAACGATTTAAATTCTAAAGAATTTGAAAACGTAAGTTTGGTTTTAAACAAGGAGAACTCCTATTTTGTAAAAAAATCAGATTCTTATCCAGATGCATATTTCAATTTGGCCTTAGAAAAAAGTCCAATATTTAAAAATAAAGGTAATACTGCTAAAATAATATTCGATAATAGAGAAACGGCAGATAAAGAATCTCAAATCAAAGTTTTTATTAATGAAAAATTAATAATCAAAAGTAATTGGAATATTTCAAATTTTAATAAAATCGGTTTTATAACTTACGGTGGAACTAAAATTACTTATGATAATCTTGTTATAAAACAAGAAAACAAAACTGCCTATGTAGTAGATGCTTTTGATTTTATTAGTTTAAATGGCAATTTAAAAATGGACAATAATGGGATTGACAAAAAAACTTTAATTGAATACATTCCTGTTGAGATAATTGATAACCAAAATATATTATCTACGAAAGACCTGATTAAAAGTCTTAAGAAAAATATTAAGTGTTCAGGTATCGAAACAAGAAAGGTTAACTTCAAAGGTCAAAAACGAGAAATGTTCTCATTTAATTATGGTAATTCTCTAATTGAATTTTTCACGGATACAGAAAAACCAAATCCTATCGAAATAAATTTTTTGGAAAAAGATGATTTAGATGATTTTTTTAAAATTTATGCAGATTACCATAGTTATAGGTATGATGAAAATAGAGCTCAATGGCCTTCAAATCCCTGGTTTTCAATATTAAAATTTAATGATTCATATAGAGCGACTATTTGGAGAGGTATGTAAAAAACCTAATTACTTATAAAATAAAGATTTCATTACTATTTTTACAAATAACTAAAGATGTTTTAACGAATAGCGCAAATGGTTTATTCTATTTCGCTCAGCATTTTAATATTAAAATTACAGCAGCATATATTCAAAACAGAAGATGAACTAAAAATAATATAGAAGTATA
The DNA here is from genome assembly GCF_008086185.1 of Bizionia gelidisalsuginis. Lineage (NCBI taxonomy): Bacteria > Pseudomonadati > Bacteroidota > Flavobacteriia > Flavobacteriales > Flavobacteriaceae > Bizionia > Bizionia gelidisalsuginis. Next base: position 35,112 of record NZ_VSKN01000005.1, on the reverse strand, counting down.
AAGAAAAGTGAACGAAGTATTACACACAAAAACCGTAACCGTTGCACAACACCACAATTTCACAAAAAAACAACCTTATTTAAGCCCTTTTTAAGGGCTTTCTTATTTTTCAGGTTGGTGGTTTCGCTACATTTTGCTTGACTTAATTACGCGCACACTAAGTTTTAAAGTGCCTTTATTCCATTACATAAAAAGACAACCGAATTAGAAGAGCGCTACAAAAACCGTGTGAGATCCCTCGTGCGCTCTATGTTTAATCTAGTTAGTTTTAATGCAAATAGTGTAGATAAACGTCAATAACATTAAATAGTGAATTAGAAACAAAAGCACTTAAAAGTATCTATCTAACGACATTCAACTCACATTTACGATTTTTTACAATAATTTAGAATAAGTAATTTCTATATTGTGTGCGCTATTATTTAATCTTAATTCACACCCCATAGGTGTATTTTAAGATGTAATAGTAATAGCCTTTTCGGGCATAAAATCAATAGTTACACAACCAATATAGAAGGTAATGCATTGGTTTTATGCTTATATAACTAAGTTGGCAAACATTACCAATCACACTCAAAAGGAATGAAATCAATCAATAGGAATAAAATAGTCAGAACAATTACAAAATATAAAGGGAAAGACGGAAAACCAAACTCATATGAAATTGAGTTTATGTCTTTTTCTAAATTTGATTCAAAATCTGTATATAAATACATTGATGGAAATATTGAAATTTATCCTTATAAATGGTATGATTTAAGACGTATTTATCAAATTCCAGCACATTATTTTTTCCATAAATTAAATATTTTTTTTAAAACAGAAATAAATCTAACCAAAACAAAGACAATAGCTATGTATTTTACTGTGTTTATAATGGAATCTTTATTTGCTTGGTTAATAGTTGAATTAGTAAAATTTGTTATTAGTAAAATATAATCGGAATAAAAAATTGCTAAATTACTGCTTAACTAAAAACTAGTTGCATTTTTGAGTACTACTGATTTTCCGTGGGAAAATCCTCGCACACAAAAATCGCAACTTTCAATACACGTATTCCAAGATCAAATCCTAATAAATATTCTATTTTTTTTATGCTGCATATTGTTGAAGAACCACATAAGGAGTTCCCTTCTTAACCACTGCGAAAGCTCTTGCTATTAATTTATTCCTAACGTTATTTATAGCAAGCATTTTATCTTTTCCTTCGGCTAATTTCCTCTTATAATACAAACGTAATTCACTGTCGTGCTGTATCGCTGACACACTTGCCATACTCAATAAACTTTTCATCTTTCTATCGCCTAAATAATGGCATTGTTTTCTGCGATGGATACTAGTCCCTGATTCATGCTTGAATGGTGCTGTTCCACAATAGCTTGAAAAAGCTCTCCAACTAGCAAAGCGTGTGAAGTTACCTGTATGATAAATAAGCTGGCAAGCAACCACTAAGCCTATTCCTTTGAGACTTGTTAGTAATTCATAATTCTTGCTCATAGAAGCATCGGCTGATAAGATGTCTTTTATTCGTGTCTCTATCGATTTCACTTGCTTTCCTAGGTAATCAATACTGCGCTTTAAGCTTAAACATCCGACATCTGTACTTGAACTTGACAAAAGTACCTTCATCTCCTTCAAGATTCCTTTTAAACCTGCATTATTTCTAACTAATTGATCTCTTAAAGCTAATAACCTGCCTAACTCTAAATGAGACATTTTCTTTACTGTAATTGGTTCCAATTCTTCTCTATAAAGCCACGCATAACGCGCTATTAAAACAGAATCTATCAGATCCGTTTTCTCCTTTACAATACCTGAACTACGTTTTATTTTCAAAGGATTCTCCTCTACATAAATAACAGATTGACTATGCAAGTAAAGCGCTAATTTTAAAGAGTAATAACCCGTATTCTCAAAACAATAAAATACCTTACTATCCTTTGTAACCTTTAAAACCCATTTCAATAGACTTTTATAGCCCACAACAGCGTTGATAAACGCTTTGTGAACCTGTGCTTGGTGACAATAAGCATCGAGTGTCTTTTTTGAAACATCGATTCCAACAACTTCTTCATAATTTTTCATATTTTTACAATTAGAGTTAATAAGTAAGTTGCGTTAACTACTTCCTTTATCGGGTGTTCAGACTCCTGGTATTCCAAATGGTTCTTGGCAACTGAATAGAAAGAGAGGACTCGTACGTGTCATGGATCTGTTATTCTAAAACACGTTATAGTTCTCCTCTTTTTCTATCTAAAGATATTTAATACAAACTAAAGAAACACGTTGGCTTTTAATATATCTTCCTGAGATAAACGATAACTTAATTTTCATTTTTTAAAAAACTTAAATGTTTTAGTATTTCATCTATTATATTTAAAATCTACTATATTAGCTCGCTCTAAACGCTAACAACAATAATATTGAAGTATGGATGATAAATTAATCAATTTTCATATTTACAGATATCATTTATTACCTATTGAATCTGCAAATCAACAAGTAAAGCTTTTTAATGATAAAAAGATAACCGCTAAAGAAATCAAAGAACGTAAAAATGAGTTTTTCGCTAAAACTTTAGCAAACCTTGAAGATTCAAAAAATAGTAGTCACCCATTAAAACTAGAGCATAGTGAAGGTCAAAACTACTTGTTTAAATTAGCACAAAATAAGACAACAAATATTACAAAGGATTTTAAAAATATAAAAATTGCTGACGCACCTTATGCTCACGTTGTTTTAAACAACGATCCTAGTGTTCAAAAAATTGCAATAAGTGACAATAAGGAGGCCTTTAGTAGTCCCGAAGTTGTGAAAAATATTTTAAAGAAATTGTTTCGTAGAGATTTAGAAAAATTTGGTCTAAACATTGAAATTGAAGCATTATACGATAAGGTAGAGTTTTGGAAATATGTTAGTAAACACAGAAAAGAAATCACTTATTTAAACTTTGAATTTATTAAACCGAATCTTGCTAATATTTCTAAAAGCCTGCCGCTTGTTTTCAAAAATTTCGTAGATAACACCAACAGCCACGAAAGCCACATCATTATTAAGGCACCGGAAAAAGGCACTCTTGTTAATATTAAGAAAAGTAATGAAGCTATTAAAGGATTAGTTGATTATACTTCCGAAGGTGCCGGCAGCATTAAGCTCAAAGTAAAAGGTATTAGAAAACAGATAAGCACGAAAGAAAAACCAGTTACTATACAAGTAAGAGAGCTAGATATTGAAGGACCTGCTGAACAGGTTATAAAACTTTATAAGACAATTATTGAATAGTGAACACAATAAAAAACATATCATTCTTTATAGTAATCGGTATTGTAATGACAATACTTGGTAAGATTTTAGATTCTGATTTTCTATTTATGTATCTAAAAGAAAGCATTATTGGCTTACTTTTAACGCTTTTAGCAATTAACACCGCCACGTCTGGTTTAATCGCTTCTAAAATTCAAGACATTATTGTTAATCAGCCAAAAATTGATTTTTCAGACACTATTAAAGAAATGAAAAGATCTTTGCTAGAACAGATAATACTCATAAGCTTAAGTATAATAACACTATTGCTAATGGACAGTACCAAATTAACATTTTTATTTAAAGTTGAAATCAGTAATGTAATTCTAGTATCTATATTAGCGTATTCTATTAATATATTATGGGATACTGGTAAAGCAGTTTTTGTTATTATAGAAGAGTTACACAAACTGAATAAAGAAAAATAAATAAAACAGAATACCACCTAAATTAGGCCTTACATAGTGTACACGTTTCAGTGGAAAAGAACTCCTTTTTACCATAGCACATTAAATCATACCTTAATATCTACCAATAAAATGGTTGTTTTAATAAATTATACCTATATTTAGACATTATAATGGTAATAATATGTTAGAGATAATAACAATAAAAGAGGTAAAAGTCAAGATTGGAGAGGCGTGTAAAGCACTTCGTAAATCAAATGAGCTCTCTCGAGAAGAGTTAGCAGAAGCCCTAGAGGTCTCAAGCACCACCATTCAAAACATCGAGAAAGGTAAAAATGCCACACTCGACAATGTCTTAAAAGTAGCAAATCATTTTGGGTTAGTACAGTCTATTACCAAAGAAATAGAGAAGACTATTACAAACCAAAACGACATTTCACTGTATTAATCAATGGCTAGAGATAAAATCATAGATATAATGGCTTTTGGCCTAGAAATTGGAAAGTTAGGGTATGATATAGATCAAAGAAAATCCTTTTTTCAATACAATCCAGATTTTTTAGATTCTGGAAAGTACTCTAACCTGCTTCCTTTTATTTTTAAACACACAAAACAAGCACAGGTATTCACAGAATACCAACAAGACACTTTTCAAGGCTTACCGCCTATGATAGCCGATTCCCTTCCAGATACTTTTGGTAATATTATATTCCAAGAATGGCTAACAGCTAGAGGCATCCTAAAAGTAACGCCTTTAGAGCAACTAGCCTATGTCGCAGATCGTGGTATGGGTGCACTAGAATATAAACCTATCAAAGCATTGCCTAAAGCAACTAATGTTAATATTGATGAGGTCATCACTATTTTAGAAAAAGTTCTTAAACTTAAGCAAGGGACAACAGGTAAAGACCTCAACGAATTATCATTATTAAACGTTTTCAAAATCGGAACTTCCGCTGGTGGTGCAAGACCTAAAATCCTAATTTCAGAACACAAAAAAACAGGAGAAATTAGTGCAGGTGATAGAGAGGTTAGCGATGACTACAACCACTATTTAGTTAAATTGCATATCGATGATAGCGATGGCTATAATAAAGAAAAAGTAGAATATGCATACTACCTATTGGCGCAAGAAGCGGGTATCGATATGATGCCGTCTAAGCTAATCGAAAATAAACACTTCGCAACGTTACGATACGACAGGCAACACGGAGAAAAACAACACGTACTCACAGTAACAGGCCTAACAGGTTGGGACTTTAAAAGCCAACCTGAAAATTCTAGCTACGAAAACGTCTTTAAAGTCGCGCTAGCTTTAAAAGTACCTCACAAAGATTTACAACAACTGTTTAAACGTATGGTGTTTAACCTCATTTTTAAAAATGTAGACGACCACCTAAAAAATCACAGTTTTATATACAACCAAGAAAGTAATAGTTGGAATGTAAGTCCGGCATACGATGTAACCTATGCGCTCAATCCCCTACTTACATTCAAATCAACATCCAGAGCTTTATCTATTAACGCAAAACGTACAGAGATAACGCTAAAGGATATTCTCACCATTGCTGAAGAATTTTCTATAAAGAACCCTAAAGGAATTATTGCAGATATTCAAGTTTTAGTACCGCGATGGTCAGCACTTGCTACTGAATTAGATATACCTGAGATTATTATTAAAGCAATTCAAAAAGAAATTAAAGAATTAGAATAATCGCAAATAACACACCCGCACATTTAGGATATAATATTCTAAATCATTGCTTTCGCAATAAGCCTTATAGTTTTTAAGAGTTGTTAAACGTAGTAAATGAGGGTATTGCCGAGTTATATTCTGGAGAGAGTATTTCAGAAAGAACATTACGAGAGAACCTAAAAGTCATTTCAAAATGTATTTGGATACAATGCTTCAGTTAAATGCTAGTACTAATCAAATCCAAAATTTTATAAAACTTATAGAATTAGGGAATACAGTCGAATATTCTTTGATTCACATAAATGTAGCTAAAAGCCCCTAATATAACTCGCAATAAATAAAACAAGTTCACAACGCCTATACAATCCCAGCCTTGAGTCTTAATACCAGTTACTATTATTTACACAACTTTAAGTAGCAATTACGGAAAACCATAATGCCAAACCGATATATATTGCTATTTTTAGCAATTGGTGTCGAAGGGAATAATTTTAAGACATTTCAAATAATTTTATAAACTAGTTTATAGCGAACCACTAAATGGCAAAAACAAAAAATACCTTTGAACAAGACCTGTTTAAAGCAGCAGATAAATTACGTAAAAACATAGACGCAGCCGAGTATAAACACGTGGTACTAGGGCTCGTATTTTTAAAATACATATCCGAATCTTTCTCTGAACTCTACGAAAAACTAGAAGCCGAAGAATGGTCCGATCCCGAAGACCGCGACGAATACATAGCAGAAAACACCTTCTTCGTTCCTAAAGTGTCTCGATGGAGTCACATTCACGGCCAAGCCAAGCTACCTGGTATCGGGCAAACGCTGGACGAAGCTATGGAAGCCATAGAAAAGGAAAACAAAGAATTAAAAAACGTACTACCTCAAGTTTACGGTAAGGCCAATCTAGACAAGACCGCTTTGGGCGAGCTCATAGATTTAATTTCTAATACCGACTTACAAGCCGAAAACGAAAACTCTAAAGACCTCTTTGGTCGCGTGTACGAGTATTTTCTAGGAGAATTCGCCAATGCCGAAGGTAAAAAAGGTGGACAATTTTACACCCCAAAAGCTATTGTAAAGCTAATGGTGGAAATGATAGAACCTTACAAAGGTCGTGTCTATGACCCCGCTTCTGGTTCTGGTGGTATGTTTGTTATGAGTGAGAAGTTTGTAACAGAACACAGCGGAAACGTTAAAGATATTACCGTGTACGGACAAGAAAGCAACCAGACCACGTGGAAACTATCTAAAATGAACCTCGCCATTCGTAACATCAACTCCAAGTTCGTAGCGTGGAATACCGAAGGCTCATTTTTAAAAGACGCACACCCCGACCTAAAAGCCGATTTCGTAATTGCAAACCCACCCTTTAATCAAAAAGATTGGGGTATAGATATTTTACAAGAAGATGCCCGCTGGCAACACGGCACACCGCCTAACGGAAACGCCAATTACGGCTGGCTACAGCATATGCTATATCACCTGGCACCTACAGGGGTAATGGCTACAGTTTTATCTAATGGCTCGTTAAGTTCTAATACCTCTGGTGAAGGCGAGATACGTAAGAATTTTATAGAACAAAACCTCGTAGAATGTATTGTTGCCTTACCAAAACAATTATTCTATAATACAGGTATTCCTGCGTGTATCTGGTTTTTACGTCGTAATAAATCCAACAAAGAAACCCTCTTTATTGACGCGTCAGAAATGGGCTATTTAGAAGACCGTGTGCATAGAAACCTGTCTGATAAAGACGATGAAAAGAAACGAGGCGATTTCGATGAAAATGGCAACGGCGATATACAGAAAATAGTGAACACCTATCATAACTGGCGCAAACAAAAAAGCCTCTCTCCCTCTGGGAGAGACGGGAGTGAGGGTGTCTACATAGACATCAAAGGCTTTTGTAAAGCTGCTACACTTAAAGATATAGAAAAACACAACTACGTTCTAACCCCAGGACGCTACGTAGGTATCCCAGATGAAGACGACGACGGCATCCCGTTTGAAGATAAAATGGTAGACCTCACCACCACCCTAAAACAACAAATGCAGGAAGAGGATGCCCTAAACCAAGAAATTAAAACACAACTGGCTAAAATTGGGTTTGCGTTATGAGTAGTGTTGTAGATAAAATTCCTAAAGGTTGGGTGGAAGTCTCATTAGGTGAACTTGTTGAAACAAATAAAAACTCTATAGGCCAAACCTATAAACATAATGAGATATATTATTTGGATACAGGGTCTATAACCGAAGGAGTAATTGTAGAATTAAAAAAACACGATTTGCAAGATGCGCCTAGCCGAGCAAAAAGATTGGTCCAAAATAAGGATATAATTTACTCAACTGTTAGACCAAATCAAAAGCATTATGGGTTTATTGAAAATCCTTTAGATAATTTAGTGGTATCTACAGGTTTTACTGTAATTACTACGAACAACGATAATTGTGCAAAGTATATCTATTATTTACTTACACTAAATTCGGTTACTGAATATTTGCATCAATTGGCAGAACAAAGTACTTCAGCATATCCGTCTATAAAATCAATTGATTTAGAAAATTTGGAAATAACCATTCCAAAAGAACTCCAAGAACAAAAAGCCATTGCAAAAGTCTTAACCGCCTTTGATGATAAAATAGAAAACCTACGCGCACAAAACCAAACCCTAGAAACCCTAGCACAAACCATTTTTAAAGAGTGGTTTGGGAAATACCAAATTGGGGATGTGTTGCCGGAGGGTTGGAGAGTTGAAACATTAGATAATCTATTAGAACTAATAATTGATTATAGAGGAAAAACACCAAAAAAACTTGGGATGGACTGGTCAGGAGAAGGCATCCCTGCTCTTTCAGCTAAAACAATTAAAAATGGCAAAATTGTACGACGTGATGCAATGAATTTTGGTAGTCCAGAACTTTATAAGTTATGGATGAAGGATGAGCTAAAAAAGGGAGATATATTATTAACTTCAGAAGCTCCTTTAGGAGAAATGTATTATATAAATGACGATACTAAGTTCATTTTGTCCCAACGTTTATTTGCATTAAGAGTTAATGAAGGGATATCGAGCGAATACCTATATGATTATCTGTTTTCAAACTATGGACAACACCTATTAAATGCTAGGGCCTCGGGTTCTACTGTCCAAGGAATAAGACAGTCTGAATTAAGAAAAATTGAAGTGATTGTTCCTGAAGAAAAAATTATGAAAAAGGCTTCAAGAATATTTAGAAGTGCCATTCAAAAAAAGGCGATAAATGCAAAACAAATCCAATCCCTAACCAAAACCAGAGACACCCTCTTACCAAAATTAATGAGTGGGCAATTAAGAGTTAACGAGTTTAAAAGTAACCTATAAAAATGAGTACAGATACAAAGCACGAAGTCTATCAATTATACAATAGCTTTATAGAGAATTGTTTATTAAAAGACAACTCTGTTTTAACCAACGAAGAAGATATTTTCTCTATTACTAATTTATATGAAGTAAAAAAACACTTTTTAGACGCTGCAATAGACGGTAATGCCGCAACTTATTGGGATAAAATAAAACTGCAATTTCAAGAGGCTAATTACGATGTGCGTTTGTGTTTTGCGCACTTAAATTGGTTGTGGTACTTACCAGCCGATGATATAAAACCAGAAACCAAAGAACAGACACCGTTATGGATTTTAGACAATGAAGATTTTAAAGCACAATTTGAAACGAATAAAAAACCCCAGTATTTTCCAGTAAGAGGTGTTGGGTCTGCTGGTCAGTATCACAAGACCAACAAGCCAATGGAGATAAATTTTTTATTAATACTCTGCATTTTTATAAAGAAGACTATTGAAAATGGCACTATTCTTACCGCAGACGATATTAATACTTATATTTTAGAAAATGCCAGTACCATCTTTGATGAGAACACATTTAATATTCCAGGGCGCGAGTATAAGCTACTAAAAACAAAGTCTTTTGCTATGGAAAGCCTAATGATGCATTTGGCAAAACCAGACTATTATGAGGCTATTGCATCAAAACAAGATAAAGAAGCCATAAAATCTAATTTTTATTCCCTTATCAAAGATTCTGAGGAAGCTAAAAATGAAGAGCTTACAATAGATGATGAAATTCACCTAATTAAAAAAGAACTAGAAAATTTAGGCATCTCCCAAAGTTTTTACGCCCCTAAATTATGGCATATTTGGAATAAAGGCTTGCACAATGTGTCGGAGGATATAATGCTATTGCAGTTTAAAAAAGCTTTAGTGTATTACGGTCCACCAGGTACAGGAAAAACACATACGGCTAAAGAATTGGCAGAATCATTTATAACCAATCACTTTTTACACAAAAAAGAAAACCTGAAAGTGTATTTCGAGCAGGGTTTAGAAAATATAGAAGGTAGAATACACGAACTACAATTTAACCCTAATACCTCTTACGAAGACTTTATTGCAGGCTACCAATTAAAAGCAACTCCTAATGGTTCAGAAACCATACCAGTAAAAGGACAGCTTTTTAATATTATCGAGAAGGCAAATAATGAAGAACAGACCACAGATGCTTTAGGTAAAGTAAAACTACCGCACGTTCTTATTTTAGACGAAATTAATAGAGTCGATTTATCTCGAGTTTTTGGCGAATTGTTTTCTGCTATGGAATACAGAAACAAACCAATACAAACGGCCATAAAAGGAATAGTACTAACCGTTCCCGACAACTTGTATATTATAGGCACAATGAACGAAATAGACTTCTCTGTAGAACGAATGGACTTTGCATTACGTCGTCGTTTTGTATGGAAGTTTAAAGGTTACAATGACGCTGTGTTAACCCAAATGCTGAGTGACTATTTTAACGACCAGAATTACGAGAACCTTAGAGATGAATTTGTAGAAGCTTGTAGCGCATTAAATCGCTACATCAGTAATGATGTGGAAGAGTTAGGTGAAGCCTATCAAATAGGTCATACCTTTTTTGCAGAACTTTCAAGAGTACACCAAGAGCACTATTACCTTACTGGTAAAGGGCGCTCAAGAAAAAGAGTGTTTAAAGAAGCCAAAGATATTTTGTGGTCTATATCCATAGAGCCAATGTTAGAAGCCTTCTTAGGAAATACAGATAAAGAAAGCGTAAAAGAATATACAAAGAGAGCATACAATTTATATTCCAATGGCAAGTAGTATGATTTATATACCGCCGGTTAAAGATTGCTCCTATATAGACATAGAGGCTAATATGGCGGTGCATATAAATGATACTTTCACTAACAAAAACGTGTTTAAAATAAGTGATTCTTTAAAAGAAGAAGAGTTACCACTTTTAACCTACGATTTCAAATCCAAAAAATGGCTAACAGGTAGATATATAGGGAAGCTGTTTTTTAATTATAATAATCAAGAGTATTGTTTTGAGGTGATCCCTCGCTTTGGGAATGCCGCAGTTATGCAATTACTAGAGGAAATATTCAATATTAAATTAGCACATAGTAAGTCTAAAAACAATTTAGAAAACAAGGTGCATAACGAGCTTATTAAAAAGCTAATCAGCATTATTTGGGTTAAACAACTCAGTAAGGCCAATGTACACGGTTTACCTAAAAACATATTAAAAAGAGAGCACAAAGGGCAAACGGTAAAAGGCCGTATAGATATTCGGAAAACGGTATTACCTCTCTATAACGAAAGCGTACTAATTTCCAATTCAATTGAGAAACAGACAGACTCAACCATAATTGCAATACTTCATAAAGCCTATAAAATATTAACTAAAGACTATTTCTTGTCTCAAAATATGCTTACAGATGGTGTTAAGGAAGTTATTATTTCAGCAGCGAGTTATAAACACAAATCAATAACTAAAAACCAATACCAAAGCATTAAGTACGGGTCTATGTACGCCAATTATAAAGCTATTGTTGACTTCTCTTGGCAGATTATTCAGCGTAAAAACAACACGATTTCCCAAGAACAATCTAAAGACACAAATGATGCTTTGTTTTTAGATATGGCAGAGATATGGGAGAATTATTTAATGACTATACTAAAGAAGAAATACAGTATTGGTGGATGGAAGGTGTATTCCTCAAAATTTAATATTTACAAGAGTAAAGATTTTAAGAGAGGGCTAATTCCAGATATTATTTTAGAAAAGGATGACAATGTGGTAGTGTTAGATGCTAAATACAAAAGAATGACAACTAACTTCAGGGATTATGATAGAGAAGATTTTTTTCAAATCCATACCTATGGCGCCTTTATGCAATCACAAAATAAAAAGGTATTGGGTTTGGGCCTTATTTACCCATTATTAGAAAATTTTGATCAACCCCAATTAGAGAGTAATTTTTCACATACCTTATTCGGAGATTCATTTAGTGAGTCTTGGTTCAAGGTAGATGGCATAAAACTAACCGAATCTTTAGAAGATTTAACGGTTCAAAAAGAAGCGTTTTTATCTAGGTTTCAAACCAACCTTTCAATGTACTACGTAAGATGAGTAAAATATCAGAAAACACCATAGAACATTCTTTAATTGAGCAATTAATCACTCAAGGCTATACCTATCATTATGGTCCAGACATAGCACCCTACAGTGATAATCCACAAAGAGAGAACTTTGCTTCGGTTATTTTAGAAAATCATTTTAAAGAATCGCTTAAAAAACTAAATCCTAATATTCCAGAAACAGCTCTTGCTGAAGCCTACCAAAAAGTTTTAAACTTAGGCACAGAAGATATTATGGAAAACAACGAGCGTTTCCATACCTACCTAACTAATGGGGTCACCGTAGAGTATAATAAAGACGGGCGTACCAAAGGAATTAATGTAAAACTAATTGATGTCGAAAAACCCAATAGCAATAGCTTTTGGGTCGTTAATCAATTAGTAGTTAAAGAAAACAATAACGAAAAACGTTTTGATGTGGTGGTTTATATCAACGGTCTGCCGTTGGTCTTTTTAGAGCTTAAAAGCGCTTTAGATGAAAAAGCCACTTTACGAAAAGCACACACCCAAATAGGGAATTATAAAAACGCAACACCAAGCATTTTTTATTACAATGCCATCTGTGTTATTAGCGATGGTATAGAAGCTAAAACATCTAGTGTTTCGGCACCATTTTCACGTTTTTTAAGTTGGCGTGCTCCTAACCCAATAGAAAACGATCCTCGTACAGAATTACAAATTCTTACCGAGTATATGCTAGATAAAAAGGCATTAATACAACTCATTAGATATTGTACCGTTTTCGAACAAGAAGAAAAGAAAGACGAAAAAACAGGATTAATATTTCAAATTAAAGTTAAAAAAGTAGGGGCTTATCATCAATATTATGCCGTGCAGAAAGCTGTAGCACAAACCCTAAGGGCTACCGCTACTCTACCCGCAAACAGCTTACAAAAAGAGACAGACACAAATTATAGTAATCATTATAATACGTCAGAAGCAGCAGAACCAGCAACCATAAATTACAGAGGTAATTATAATTTTTCGGGATTAGTAGAAACTGCACGTCTATTGCGAAAAAATGAAACGGCTACAGAAAATATACTTTGGGAGGTATTAAGAAATAAACAATTATTAAATCTAAAATTCAGAAGGCAACATCAAATTGGAGACTATATCGTCGATTTTTACTGTCATGAATTGAAATTGATAATTGAGCTCGATGGAGCATATCACTCCGAAGAAGAACAAGTTAAAAAAGATAAAAAAAGAGAAGCCTACCTAACCACAATAGGAAATACCGTCATCAGATTTTCAAGTGAAACAGTAAATACAGATCTGGAATCTATATTCCATAAAATAAAAGAACACCTAAATAGTTTCTCTCCCCCTGGGAGAGATCAGAGTGAGGGTGCCGAAGGCAATAGTTTCTCTCCCCCTGGGAGAGACGGAAGTGAGGGCTACGCCAATCGCAAGATAGGCGTAGTATGGCACACACAAGGAAGCGGTAAGTCTTTGACTATGGTTTTTTATAGTGGACAAATTATCGTGCAACCAGAAATGCAAAACCCCACTCTAGTTATTCTAACCGATAGAAACGACCTCGACGATCAACTTTTTGGCACCTTTGGTAATTGCAAAGACTTATTACGCCAAACGCCCGTTCAAGCCAATAGCAGAGAACATATAAAAGAACTCCTTAAAGTATCTGGAGGTGGAGTAATTTTTACGACCATTCAAAAATTCGCACCGGCAGAAGGAAATATTTTTGATACCCTTTCCGAACGCACCAATATTGTAGTAGTAGCAGACGAAGCACACCGCAGCCAATATGGTTTCAAAGCTCGAGAAGTAGAAACAGACGAAGGATCGGAAATTCGTTATGGAAACGCAAAATACTTACGTGATGCTTTACCTAACGCGTCCTATCTCGGCTTTACAGGCACACCAATAGAAAAAGAAGATAAAAGCACGCCAGCAGTTTTTGGCGACTATATAGACGTTTACGACATTAAAAAGGCGGTAGATGATGGCGCCACTGTTCCTATTAGTTACGAATCGCGACTAGTAAAAATAAAATTAGACGAAAATACAGCAGCAACTATAGACGAGGAAATCAATGAAATTGCTGATGCTACCGAAGAACAACTGGAAAGCGCTAAAAAGAAAACAGCTACTATCGATGCTATTGTGGGCCATCCAGAGCGTTTACAAGATATCGCTAAAGATATTGTAGCGCACTTTGATGCTAGACAAGAGGTTTTTGAAGGTAAAGCAATGATTGTGGGAATGACGCGTAAAATCTGCGCAAGGCTTTATAATGAAATTATAAAATTACGCCCAGAGTGGCATAATGACGATATGGATAAAGGAGTCATTAAGGTAATAATGACGAGTACCAGCGATGACGACGCCATACTACAACCCCACCACTCCACCAAAAAGCAAAGAAAAGACCTCGCTGCAAGAATGAAGGACACCACCGACGAATTAAAATTGGTGATTGTTCGCGATATGTGGTTAACAGGATTTGACGCTCCTAGTTTACATACACTCTATGTCGACAAGAAAATGCAAGGCGCTAACCTAATGCAAGCTATTGCCCGCGTAAACAGAGTATATAAAGACAAACCAGGAGGTCTAATTGTAGATTACATTGGTATTGGTCAAGACCTACGTAATGCAATGGTTACCTATTTACAAAGCGGTGGCGAAGGATCGCCAATTGTAGATATTAAAGAAGCTATTGCAGGAATGTTAGAGAAATTTGAAATCATTGAGCAAATGTTTCACGGTTTTAATTATAAAGAGTATTTCTCCGCTGAAACAGCCAGAAGACTACAAGTTATACTAGCAGCACAAAACTTTATACTATCAAGCGAAAAGCTAAAAGACAGATTCTTAAAAGAAATTACGTTGTTATCTAAACTATTTGCGATGTCTATACCTAGTCCAGAAGCAAATGCTATTAAAGATGAAGTAGCCTTTTTTCAAGCAATCAAAAATAGAATCAATAAATTTTCTGGAAACAACATCAAATCAGATTACGAAGTAGAAACAGCTATTAAGCAAATAATCGATGATAAATTAGCAAGTGATGGTATTGTAGATGTCTTTGAAGCCGCAGGTATTAAAGCACCATCATTAAGTATTTTATCAGATGAATTTCTATTAGAAGTTAAAAATATGCAGCAAAAAAATGTTGCATTCGAGTTATTAAAAAAGCTGTTAAGTGATGAGGTACGCATTCGCAAAACAAAAAATATAGCCCAAGGAAAACGGTTTTCCGAATTGTTAGAATCGGTTGTAAAGCGCTATCATAACAATCAAATAGATTCCGCACAAGTACTACAAGAACTCTCTAATATCGCAAAAGAAATGCGAATAGAAGACCATAAAAGCGAAGAACTAGGTTTAAGTCCCGAAGAATATGCCTTCTACTCTGTGCTCTCTCAAAACGACTCCACTAAAATGTTAGATGATGTAAAAATGAAAGAACTCATTCATACAATCGTCGATGTAGTGAGAAATAACGCAACTGTAGACTGGAGCAAACGCGACGATGTAAAAGCCAAACTACGATTAACAGTAAAGAAAATACTAATGCGTTACGGCTACCCACCAGATCTCGCCAAACTAGAAGCCGACAGAGTCCTAGCACAGAGTGAAAACTTGGCGGAGTTTTTTGCGGGGAATTAAAGAGTCACAATAATTATAAGAGGCTAATAAAACAATAAATACGCAAACCAAATTAAAGACAAAATCTAACTAAGTATATAAAAATAAGCAATATAATAAATTTAAATGTGGAAGATAAAGTTGAAACACCTTTAACAAAACAAAAAATCATTAACCTTTTAAGTAAATAATTTTGTAACTTTGCAATGGAATTATCGTATAAAAATACCAAGCTGAAGAAGTCCCTCACTACCGATAGTGGTATAGCAAAGAGTTATGGCACCTTGGCAAAGAAGGTAAAGTTACGTATCACTCAGCTAAAAAATGCAGATAATTTAGAGGTGATCTCAAAATTACCCGTACTACGATTCCACCAACATATAGGGAAAGACAAAGGTACTTGGTCTATAGACATACAAAAAAATTGGAGAATACTATTCACAATAAACCAAGATTCATTACCAACCTTAGAAGATGGCGGTGTAGATTTAAAAGCGATAACCATTATAAGTATTGAGTCTGTAGAAGACCCTCACTAACTTAAAAAGGAAACATTATGACTGATTTACAATTAAAAAAATCTTTACTCTCTTGCCCTGGTGACACTATTCAAGAGCATATAGATCATATTGAAATGTCGCAAGCAGAATTAGCAGAGCGATTAGGCAGGTCTGTTCCTAAGCTAAATGAGTTAATAAAAGGAAAAGCACCTATAACTAAAGAAACAGCAACAAAATTAGAATACGTTTTAGGGGTACCTGCAAGTTTTTGGCTCAATTTAGAACGCAGCTATCAAGATGAATTATTGGAGATTGAGCAGTTAGAAGAATTAGAGCAATGCAAAGAATGGGTATCCTCTTTTCCATTACCTAAAATGAAATCTTTAGGTTTGCTTCCAAATACTCAAAAAAAAACCGAATTAGCAGATGCCTTATTAAAATTTTTTAGAGTTGCTTCACCTACACAATGGTCAGACATTTATAATGGTTGTTCTTTAGCTTTTAAAATAGAATTAAAACACACCACCGAACCACAAGCTATTTCAGTTTGGTTACGATTAGGTGAATTACAAGCTGATAAAATAGAAGTATCCACCTTTAATAAAAAATCATTACGTAGTTGTTTAGAACAAATTCAAGATATTGCATACAAGCATACAGAAACCTGGTTAGAAGAACTGCAAACACTTTGTGCTTCCTGTGGTGTCGCCCTAGTATATACACCTTGCATTGCTAAAGCACCTATATATGGCGCCACAAGATGGATTAAAAATAATAGTATACCTCTTATTCAATTAACAGATAGACAAAAAGATTATAACGCGTTTTGGTTTACTTTCTTTCACGAATTAGCACATATTTTATACCATGGTAAAAAAGATATTTTTATTGATGGTATTGAAAGTATTAAACCTGACAAAGAAAAAGAAGCAGATGCAGATGCATTTGCAGCGCGTATGCTATTATCTGATAAAGAAAGAAACGAACTGTCTACATATCATAAAATTAATAAAGAATTGATAGTAGAGCTAAGTAAAAAGTTCAAAAAACACCCAGGAATTATAGTTGCCCAAGTACAAAGACAACACAATCATTTGTATAAAAACATACAATTAAATAGTTTAAAAATAAAGGTTAAATTTTCTGAATCACAAGTTTAAAGAAAGAACATAATCAATAAGAAAAGCCTACGTTATTAAGAGCTATAGTCATATGTTTTTCGGTGATTAATTCTTTAAACAAAATTCGCCAAATCGTTTTTAATTTGGCTTTATATAGAACAAGATAAAAAAATTAAATTATGGCAAAGAAAAATAACTCTGGAGGAAATAAAACTAATAATGGACATAATTCAAAAACAGGAACTAAAAACATTGGTTTAGGGGCAAATACTAATTCAGGTGCTGGAAGCACAAGAGGTTCTGGTTCTGGCAATAGACCACGTAAACCTAAAAGAGACTAAAGTTAAAGATCGCTAATAAAATCAAACCAACTAACATAAGGAATATAGAGATTAAATTTAATACATTAGTTATTCTGTTGTATTTAATCACATTTTTATCATATCCTTTTTGTTCACAAGTATCTATGCTTTCCCCTTGAATTTTCTTCAACTCTAAATTTATAAATTTCTCTTCATTATCATTAGAATAAAACCCCGTTTTTTGAGACACAAAGTTTGAAGTTATTGCGACCAGAAAACATAAACCACAAAATAATAAAAGGGCTGTGTTTTCAATATCAACTTTACCAGTTTTAAATTCTCTTAAAGTTTCAAATAATATATATATTCCTCCCCCACTAATGGAAATTATTAACAAATCCATTCTTCTAATAGAATAATTTGTTCTTTCTCTCGTATTATTTAAATGCTCATTCCAAGCATTATATTTAATTTGGTTCTTTTTCTTCATTCCTATAAAAGTACTGCTATTTTAAAGATCATAAAACTTATAAACTGATTATAATCACATCCACCAATCAAGCAGACGGCTGTGTACGGACTAATTCCCAATTAAAATCGAGTTACACCGTACTAAAGAGCTTTATAAATAATCACCTAAACAATAACAATAATTCCAAGTTCAAAAAAACAAAGTGCTATAATTAAACAGTAGCAACTCTTAAAAACACAACCAATCTACAACAAAGTCTCATCATATATTTTTCCAGAAAACACGCTGTTTCAAAAATAAAAACTCCTCTACCCCCATATTTACGATTTTTTATACACGATGTTGTATACAGTGCTTACTCAAGTATTTTTAATTCAGGCGTATTTAATAGAGTATTATGGGTTTTTTCAAATGCTTTGATTAAGTTTAACGGACTTGTCATTCTATAGTAGGTAATTGAAATCGAATTTGGTTCTACTACAATATCATACTCTAAACCTTCTATTTTTATCGTACACCAATTAAGATTATTATGGTCATAATCAACTTTTATTTTATCGTTTTCTAAATCTTCTACGTGGTCAATAAGGTTTTCTATATTGATAGATTTAGATAAGTCAAATTTCAATTCATCGAAAGATTTTTCAAAAATCGAATTAAATTTATCTGAATCAATTATTTGGGAATCTTTGAATTCTTCTAATGTGCGTGTTAAAATGTATTCGCTTGGTTCTTCGTCTAATTGTTCAATATTAATGAAATATATAAAATCAGGTGTTGAAATAGAAGCAAAGCCATTTTCAATATTAGTTTCTACTTCTCTCCTTTTATATTTTAATTTCTTTATATAGTCTGTTATTTCTCCAATATCTTCTGATAATTCTCTCGAACCACAGGATTTTATAAAATCTTCGGTTGTTGAGTTTTTGTAATTTGGCACTTTATGTTTTCCTTTTATAAAACCATTTAAACTTTTAACATCTCCTCTCTCTCTTCACTTAACATTGTTATTCGTTTGAAAGAAATATTCGAATAGGATTGTGTAATAATTTTCTGCTCTATAATTGGATTAATGTCGATAATTGGAAAGCGATTTGTAAAATTACCAAAACAAGTTGGTGTTTGGTCTTTTCTGTCAGTTGTATTTCTTTTAACAAAATCTTTGACGTTTTTATTTAGAAAATTCTGAAGATTATCGCTAAACAAAATACCATCTTCATAAATTTTATTATTTGCATTACCAGTTAAAGCCTTAATTAAAAAATTCGACCAAACTCCATTTCGCAAAACATCATTAGAAACAGAAGTTTCAGTTGATTTTGATGATGCAAATCCAGAACAATATTCTTCATCTTTATACAGATAAAGTAAATCATCAATCTCGAATGCAGTATTTAAATTCCTTTCATCTTCTCCAAGTTCAAATCCGCTGTGACAACAATCGAAGAACAGAATATTTCTTTTGCAGTCTGATTTTTTAAAAAGCGATAGTATTTCTTTAATAGAAATTCCAGTATTCGTAATGTCAGTTTTATAAGCATCAAAAGGAACTATCCAATTTTGTCCTTCTGAATACGCACCGTGTCCTGCAAAAAAGAATATTATTCTATCAAATTTAGTTGCCTTTTGAGTAATCTTTTCAAGCTCCTTTTTAATTGTAGATTTTGTCGCTTGTTGATTTATTAGATGTACAATTTCTTCCTCGTCTATCGTTGAATCAATTTCAAATGCTTTTTTCAATTCAGATGCATCTTTATTTGCGTACCTAACTTTACTAAAATCTGATGTTCGTAGATATTCTTCAATACCTACACTAATCAATAAAGATTTCCTGAAACGATTGTTGAATTAGATTTCATAGTTTTTTTCTCGCATTGCATACAACTGGTTATATGACATCTAATATACACTTTTTGGGGTATTATAATCAGGGTAATAGGTTATTCTGTTCTCCTTTAGAAATAGCACTAAGGCTGTATATTTAGCCAGATCAACAACCAAGGCAACGGTAATTCGCAGCTAACCAACCTAATATATAATAAAACAATATGTTTTATCTATAACTTGTATCGCAAAATTAAATAAATTTGCCAAGTACCTTTACGCCTTAGTAAAAGTAGATTAGTACTTCCAGCAACACTTCTAGGCATTAAAAAAATCTCCGGATAGATTAAAACTCTAGCAGCAGTTGGTTAGGTTTACGATAGGTACATTGAGTTTCATAATAAATATATAAAAGACCGAGTAGGGATTAAATATTTCAAGTCTATTTTTACTATTAAATTCAAAAAAAACATAGATAGTTACATTGATAGCAACAAGGTTGAACAAAATATATGCTATTATGTCAGTATGATACAAAATATCAAAACGTAATTCGACGAATTAAAAAACCTTTCATCTGCTACTTATAACTTATAAGTTATCAAAAATGTCACCTTGTCAAATTAAGAAACCTTTAACGATTTCGGAATAATATTTGTTCTTAACAAAGCATAAAAAAAAGTCCCAACATTCGACCGGAAGGACTTTTAAATTGAAAGTGAGTAGAAAAATGTAAAGATTTCTACTTCATATTTTGTGGCGCAAATATAGTGTCTTACTTCCACCCTACAAAATATCCTTATTTTCTTTCACGGTTTAGGTCAATCGTCTGTAAACGTTGACCGTTTAATTAATTCAAAATACAAATGAAAAATTTTCATTTAGTACACGATGATGGTATGTACAAACTCAAGAAAGAGAATGCGCAGCGCGCCTCGAAGGTTATCGATTCAACCAAAGCTGATGCTATTAAACAAGCAGCGGCTTTTGTAAAATCAAAAGGGGGTGGTTCCTTAAGAATTCATAAAAACTTGGGAGGTTTTAAAGAAGAGAGAACGTATCCAAGATCTAACGACCCTAAACAATCAAAAGGTTAGATTATGAAGCAAGAAAAGTTTAAAATATTGAGTATCGATGGTGGTGGTATAAAAGGTGTATTTCCAGCCAAGTTTTTAACTTCTTTAGAAGAAGAAATAGGTGAAGGTCAATTACATAAACACTTTGATTTAATCTGTGGCACTTCTACAGGAGGTATCATAGCATTAGCTTTATCACTTGGTATTCCAGCCAAAGAGATTTTAAAATTATATCAAGACAACGCCAAAACAATTTTTGGTAGTAAAAATTTGAATTTTGTAAAAAAACCTTTTTACAGTAACAAACCTTTAGAAAAACTTATTAGAGATATTTTTAAAAAGTACCATCACTCAGATGAAGATCCAAGAATAAATGATGCTTTGGCAAAGGTAAAATTACTTATACCTATCTATAGTTTAGGCGATGGCGCTACTCAGGTATTAAAAACACCACATACTAGCGATTTAATAATGGATAAACATATCCCCATGTATATGGCAGCAATGGCTACTTCAGCTGCACCTACATATTTTAATGCGTACTCTAATAAGTTTAAGCGTATAGGCTCAGATACGTTTGAGGATTTTTCTAATAAAGTTGATGGTGGAGTCTATGCTAACAATCCTAGTATGCTTGGCATAATAGAGGCTACAACTAGATTGGAAGAGGAACTAGATAACATTCAATTATTATCAATAGGTACTGGACAATACAAATATGAAGAAGCACAAACAAAAAACAAGTGGTCCGTACTTTACTGGTTAAAAAAGAAGAGAATTATTGAGCTTTTTATGCAAAGTCAATCTCAGCTAGTCCATAATTCGGTGAATATACTACATCAATTTAATGATGACTTTGTATATAAACGCATTGATTTAGAGTTTAATCATAATTTCAACGTTGCTATGGATGATAAAAACCCAGAAAAACTAAAAAGATTAGCTGAAAAAGCATCAAGAATATTTCAAACTGAAAGCAAATATGTATTGGATACCTTTTGTAGCAGCAGCGTACCTGTTGTTTAATAAGAGTAAAAAATTAAAGAAAAAGAATATGGCAAATTGCAATAAATTGTTTTTAGATTTTAATAGTAATCTAAATATCCCAAAAAAGAAAAAAGATAAACTTAAAGACTCTAAAGAAGTGCTTCGTGCTAAAATACGTAAGCATTTTAAAGATAACCATCCAGAGTATAAGCCAGAGTTTTATATTCAAGGATCTTATAAAATGGGTACAACCATTTTAACAAAAGATAATGAATGTGATTTAGATGATGGTGTCTATTTTAGAAGAGAAACCGATGTTACTGCTACAACTTTACAAAAATGGGTGAAAAATGCATTAGATGGAGCTACAAGTTCAGCCGTAGAACACAGGTCTAAATGTTTAAGAGTAAATTATCAAGGAGACTATCATATTGACTTTCCAGTTTATATTTTCCCTAAAGATGACAATGATCCTTCTTTGGCTGTTAAAAATAATGGCTTTGAAATGAGTGATCCAAAAGAGGTAGTGGACTGGTATAAAACCGAAAAAGCAAAAAGTTTACAGCTTAATAGACTCGTGAAATACCTAAAAGGTTGGGGAGATCATAAAAGAAATAAAATGCCTAGTGGTTTAGCAATGACTATACTTGCAGCTAACAATATCCAATCCAACGATAGGGACGACGTAGCTCTTAAAAATACACTAGTAAAAATTCAACAAACTTTAGATGACAATTTTGAATGTTTTGTTCCTGCAACACCTGGTGACGATTTATTTGAAAGCTACGACGCTATTAGGAAAAATAATTTCCTTTCCAACTTAGATGATTTTATTAAAGATGCAAATAAAGCGCTTGATAATGAACCAAATCAATTAAAAGCAAGTAAGCTTTGGCGTAAACATTTAGGTCTTCATTTTCCATTTGGTGAAGATGAAAACACAGACGCTAAGGAAGCTGCATTAAAACGAATTTCAGAGAACGTATTAAAAGGTACAGCCTACTCTCAAAGTTCAGGAACAATTTCGACTGAACCGACTAAAGTTAAAAATAAACCTCATACAAATTATGGCGGTTAGCAAATTTCATAAAAACAAGTTCAAATCAAGTGGGCAAAATCTATCTCTAAGAGTAATTCTTATCAGGGAGAAAAAGCGCATTGAATCAAATTATAATTTTCTAAAATGTACAATAAAGCAAAATAAATTAATTTGCAAGGGCATAGTTAAACCAACAGAATTTTCTAAAGAATATAATATAAGAATCGATTATGATGGTATTAATAGTCCCAAAGTATATGTAATTGAACCAGAAATAGAATATAGTGATGAGATACACATTTATCCGAAAGAAGGGAATCTATGCTTGTACCATCAAGAAACAGATAACTTCTACTGGAATTATAGAAAACATAATATATTTGACACCATAATTCCTTGGGCTTTAGAATGGTTTGTGTTTTACGAATTATATCTGATTACAGGAAAATGGGAGCATCCTTATAAATCTCATCGAAGAATTAAAGACGTAAATTAAATTATGGGAGTACAACTTTAACAATTACTAGGCCTATAGAGATATAACGATGCAGTTATTATTATCGATTTTTATATCCCTCAATTTGATGAGCTCATACAGAAAGGATTATCTTTTTTCACTGTGTATTCTATTTCTAGAGACGCGTATGGTGTAAATTTCGCTTGAAAAACCTAAAAATTTCACATACTCAAAAAGATGCCACTCAAGGAGAGTTTGTCGGCATACGAAATGGGCGTTAAATATGAAGTGGTCTAAAGTATAGAAAAACAATGTGCTGGAGGTTATATCAACAAATATAGTTTCCACACTTCCAGCACTTACCCATTCCATCGTTTCGCAAAAAGCTTCACTCATTTAATTTTCAAAGCTTAGAATCTGTCATTAAGGATAAAAACTCTCCTACTCCACATTTACGATTTTTTACAATAATAAGCAATAACTATAAACTATATACAAATTTTTATTAGTTCACTTCACATATTATTCCACAGTTAATAGAGTTATTAGTCAATTCTTCTCTAAACAACGAAGAGAACGCATTTAAACTCCATCAAATAACACATTAATATTCCCACATTTTAACCAGAATAAGCACAGTTTTAATTGTGGAAAATCAAGAATTACTCAAAACAACACGAACAAAAAGCGAAAGCACACCCTGAAAAAACAGGGTTTACATTACTCTTCAATCAATAGAAATAATATGGTGAAATTTGAAGGTTTTACAAATTTTAGCCATTATTAATACATCATAAAATACTAGCGTGGCGCATTAAACACTGATGTTGTAATCTACTTAAATACAACCCGTTAAGACCTTAATCACAACTTTTAAAGGAATATAAATTTAGATTAAAGAGGCGTAAATCATGTATAAAATCACACAATACGGTTTCCCGTAAAAAACACATCTATGAATCGTTTACATTTGTTTTATACTCAAAAAACTAAGTTTTACACAACTAAAAAACCAACATATGAGAAAAACATTGTTTATAATTTTGACCATATTTTTTATTCAATCTTGTGCCCCAGGTGAGGAACAGCAAATGATATCTGTCGGTAATAAGTATACACTCTCTATACCATCATTCTTGACTCAGGTCTACAACTTAAATGATGATGCTTCATTACAATATCAGCATAGTTGGAAAGAGTTTTATGTAATAGCCATTGACGAATCAAAAGAAGAAATGCGAAAGGCACTTATTGAGAATAACCTTACGGATACATATAAAAACAACATTGAAGGTTATTCAAAATTAATTATGGGCGTTTTCAAGGAAGGCTTAAGTAATTCATATCAATCTAAATTAATTGACACAACGATTAACAAAATGCCTGCTAAACTAACCACATTAAGTGGCACTGTAGAAGGAATAGACGTGTTTTATTCAATAGGAATTTACGAAGGAAAAGATAGTTTCTACCAAGTTTTGGCATGGACACATAAAAGCAAACAACACAGTTACAAAAACAAAATGAACAAAATTCTTTACTCACTAAAAGACTTAAAACAAACAGAATATGCTCAGTAATTCATGGAACAACATATTAGATTGGTTTAGAGACAGGAGCGAACGTAGTAAACTTGTTCGCAGCTTTAACGAATCTGCGAGAAATTCATTTGTTGGTGGTATAGCCCCGACATTACTTAAAGGTAAAATTTCTAAAGGAGAAAGCGCATATAAACACCAATTTTCAAATTGGTTAAACACAGGATATCGTATTCAAGCATTCACAGGAAGGCAACTATCAAAAGACGAACTTATGCATATTGGAAAAGTAATCCTAAATGACGAAATTCTCGTTCGTAAACTCGTGGTTTTGGGTTGGGACACTTTGGAAATCCATGGAGATGAAGGCACTTATGGTTGCAGATGGCAACTGAAAGACTATATGCCATTACCTAAATTTAATCACGACTAATATGAATAATAGTTTATTCCAAGACAGTTTAAAAGTAGCAGAAAAAGTTATCACTAAAACGTCTGAAAACAACGATACAAGTAACCTATGGATGTGGATTGCAATAGGAGAATTCACAATGATTATTGGCTTTATAATAGCCATTCGATTAAAAAGAAAACCTAATGCAAAAAAACAGTTTAAGGATAAATCTTTAGCGCAAGAAGTTGACTTTAACAATATTATTAATAGTTCTTTTCATTCAATAGAATTGTATGATATCCTGAAAGTCAAATGCCACCCTGATCGTTTTCCAACGGATCCAAAACTCAATGAAATAGCTGATAAACTATTCCAAGAAATTACAAGAAGCAAAACAAACGTTAAACGCCTTCAGGAACTTAAAATTGAAGCACAACATAAATTGAATATTAACTTTTAAAATTAGAATTATGGAACAAGTAGTAGTATTAGTAGTAGCAGTAGGTCTTGCTGCATTAGTAGGTCAATTAGGAAAAAATAGAAATATTGGGTTTGGGTGGAGTTTTGCCCTCAGTTTGTTTTTGTCGCCAATTATAGGTCTCATAATAACCTTATTTTCCAAAAAAAAAGATGTTGAATTCATAGATATACAAAAAGACGAAAACTAACAATTATGAAAATAGCAGGAATTATTTTACTCATATTAGGGATACTATCAACTCTTGGTGCAATTATCGGTGCTGCAAAAGGACACTCTGCCTCATTTGGTGGTTTGGCATTTGTTGTTTTAGGAGCATTTCTATTAAGCAGAGCAAATAAGAAAAAGGAAGAAGAAGAAAAGAAAAGAAAATGGGCTGAAGGAAATTCCAATGAAACGGAATAGAAAGCCAGCACATAACAATATAAATGAAAATGCAGTAATATTAATGATTTTGGCTCGAATCAAACCTTTTACTTAACCGAAATTATAATGCTTCAAAACCGCATACTTTTCATAGACTAACCGTAACCTTCATCTAAACTAGATAAATATGAAAGCAATAACGTTTTTAATTCTAATTGGAATCTCTTCATTTTCTTTCGAAAAGGATTGTTCAGATGCCTATTCTGCAGCAGACGACACATATAGTTATGCTAAAAAAGCCTTCAATGCAGATAGTTGGGAAAATTCTAAAACTTACTTAAAAAAAGCAATGAGTTCAGCGGATGATGCTATGTCTTATTCCAGTGACTGTGAATGTGATGATGCCTATTATGCTGCTGATGACTCTTACTCATACGCTAAAAAAGGATATAATACTAATAGCTGGGATGACACCAAAAGTTTTGCCAAAAAAGCGATGAGCTCAGCAGATGATGCTATGTCCTATGCCAACGATTGCAATAATTAAATAAAACACATATAAGAATGTGTGTTCAGAAGTTGAATTGATGCATAATAGGGTTACAGCTATAGAATTTTGAATGAGTCTCATATTTAAGCCATTAATTGGTAAATTATTAAAATTCAAGCCTATTATTATTTTAATAACCGTGATAACCGGAGTCGGAACTGTAGTCTGGGACCACAACATTATGACTTTTTTAATATTATTTGGTGAGCTATTATTTAATCTCATTTCCTACAACCAATAGAGAAATCAAAGTGTTGGTTTTCATACTACTAGAATTAAACTATCAATAATTAAAACAGACCAGAAATGAATTTTAAATTTTTAAAAACACTATCAATCCTTTTGATTTTTTCAAGCTGTGGAGCTTATATGAATAAAAATGTTAATCCTTATTATTTTGGTATGACAACTTATGACAGCAATAAATTGAAAAAGCCAAAGGATGTAAAAATTTACAATTACACTGAAGAAAATTTACAATACTTTTTGATAAGAGGATATAAGATAAAAGCAAAATCTGCATTTAGGGAAAGATATGTGCATAATGATTGGGCGAGATTGGCATCAAAACAACTTGGAACACCTATTATGTTATTAAAAGATGACTATGTTGGCGCTGTATCAGGAAGAAAAACGCTCGCTTTTAGAATTCCAGGAGAGACTTATGTAGTTACATCAAAAACAAATGCAAATTTGAACTATAATTCTAATTCTACTGCATACGCAGTAGGCACAAATGGATCTGCTATTGGTTCAAGTTCGACTTATGGTAATGCGAATTATAGCTCAACAACAAATACAACGATACAAGGACCGGACAAATATGGCTACACTTCGGTTCCATACAAAAATCATTATTATGACTACTATGCTTTGTTTCTAGTAAAAGAATATAGGGAAGGAGATGAGAAAGCACCGAAAAAGTTTTTAAAGAAAACTTTTTTAAAATATGACTCAGATACATTCCTACAGAAAAAACCTGCCTATAATTCTGAAAGAATAAAAAAAGTAAACAAAAACCAACTTATTTATGTAATAAAAGAGAAGGCGTCTAATACAGTGTATTCAAAAGTATTTGTTAATGGACACTATGGGTTTATAATAACAAAATTAATAGAATAAAAAATTTAAAGTCGGAATAGAATAAAAAAAGATTTAAGTAGAAATAAGTAAACAATAATAAACAAACGAAGATAATATGAGAGCAATATTTGTTTCACTATATGGGGTATTTGCAATAACAGCAATAATAACTCACCTTTGGACTGTAATAATAGCATTTACAGAGGGCGGATTTTTAGGAGGGATAATCTCGTTATTTCTTCCATTTTTAGCAGAACTCTATTGGATGTTTAAGATGTTTGGAGTGAATGATACTTATGCATATATAGCGCTCGCTCACTTAATATTGGCAATCCCCTTTTCCTTGATTGGTCGAGAATAAAATACAAAAGTCAAATTCCAAGAACCTAAATTCGTTTAGCTGTATTATTTACTCTCTGTTTACCTAATATGCAATATGCTAATTTTCAAATTTTTATTGACCAAAAAATTGGATTAAAATTAATTTATAATGATATTATTGTTCAATTTAGAAGAAATTAAAAATAAGAAAACTAGTATAAAAATAAATAAAGAGTATATAACTTTATTTAGGCTTTTACTTATAAATTTCACATATTCAGTTATTGTAGAAGTTGGACTTATAATAGTTTGTTTAATTTATCCATTACTAATTGAGAATATAAAGTTTAATCAGAATTTAAAATATGTAGGATTTTCAATTTTAGTGTTTTTGATTTTACATATAATGCTATTGACAATGAGGAATTTAACTGATTTTTATCTAATTTTAGTTAAACCAGCGAAAAAAGCCTAATTCCCAACAAAGTACTGTGGTAAAAAACAAGTAAAAACCCATTAACTTTTCACTAAAGTACTTCAGTTAGTATTCTAATATAGTAATCCAGATTTAGCAATTACTAAAGTGGCTTTAGTAGTTTTTTTTCAGCCCGCCTCTCCTTAGAAACCATAAAAAACAACTAACCCGGCGAGTTAACTAATGAAGAAAACAACCTACCACCAAGTACAAG
This sequence comes from Bizionia gelidisalsuginis, assembly GCF_008086185.1. Taxonomy (NCBI): domain Bacteria; kingdom Pseudomonadati; phylum Bacteroidota; class Flavobacteriia; order Flavobacteriales; family Flavobacteriaceae; genus Bizionia; species Bizionia gelidisalsuginis. Next base: position 6,392 of record NZ_VSKN01000005.1, on the reverse strand, counting down.
GGTATTGTTTAAAAAAAACAAAAACGCTCCCACCCCACATTTACGATTTTTTACAATAATAAAGAAGAAGTAATTTCTATATTTGGTGCGCTAATAAAGAAGTATAGTTGCCACTCATTGTGCGCATTTAAGATGTATTAGTAATAGCCTTTTTGGGTTATGAACTAGCAGATATACAACCAATGAAGAAGGTAACACATTGGTTTTATGCTCATATAACTAAGTTACCAACAAGCTGAATGAACGAACTTTTAGAACTAAATAGAAAATTTCTAATTAATGGATATTTATGGATAAGCGGAATTCTTTCCATTGGGTTTTCTGTCTATTTATTTTTCTTTTATTCCGAAGTTTCGTCCAAATGGATTTTAATAATTTATAGTCTGACTTTAATAGTCTTACCTTTATTTATCTTATCAGTTTGGATTTCTGATTGGTTTCGAAAAAGGAGATATAAAAAGCGGATTCTGACTAAGAAACCGTACTCTGAATTAGAGAAAATTGGATTTACCAAAAAGACAATTAAAACAAATCATAATAGTTTGGTAGATTATGTTCAATTTGCCGAAATAAATGGTAGTGAAATTATTTTTGATATTAATATTAGGAAACCGAAAATAGCAGAATTTAGTATTTATGGGCTTACTAATCATTTGAACAGTAAAGAATATTTACAAAAAGCTAAAGAATTGGATTATTTAAAAATCGACTTTAGCAGATATGCTTTCACAAAAAGTATTGATACTAAAAAGGAAAAATTAAATTCTATTCAGGAATTAGAAAAAATATTAATGGAATTGACTCATATTGCGAAAAAAGAAAAATATGAACCGATTTCAATAACGGAAACAAAGCCAGTTAGTAACACCGTATAAAAATAATTGCGGTTTAGTGCTAAATCAAAGGTCGTTGCGTGTTTGTAACATCTGATTTTCCTGCGGAAAATCCTCGCATACAAACCCACAACTATTCTTATACATAAACGTTGCCAACAAGTTTGAAATCGAGCACATTTTAATAATTCTGGGAATCTTTCAAACCCCAATTATCCAAACTTTTTAAAATATTCTCAAGAGATTTCCCTCTAGTCGTTAATCTGTACTCAACTTTTGGAGGAACTACAGGAAAAACCTTTCTGGATATAAGTCCATCTTTTTCTAAATCCCTTACCGTTTGTGTAAACATTTTATTAGAAATCCCTGGAATTTTCTTCTGTAAAATGCCTGAACGCAAACCGCCTTCTAATAAATGAAATAAAATTAAAGGTTTCCATTTTGTCCCTATTAGATTCATTGTGTAGTTTAAAGGACATCTATTTTCTTTATTCAAAACCATAACTTTATATTACTGATTATCACTATATTACTCGTTTTGGTAACTATACCACTTTTTAGTAAGTTATTGTCAATTAAGCAAATATAGATTAATTTTGCAATCTAAAATATAAATCATGACAACTAATAAAAATTATCCAAAATCATTTTCTCATATCGGAATAACAGTTCCAAATATAAAAGAAGCCGTAAAATTCTATTCAGAAGTAATGGGCTGGTATGTAATTATGGAGCCTTCAAAAGTAAAAAAGGAAAAGGAAACTGCAATTGGTCAAATGTGCATTGACGTTTTCGGAAACGATTGGACTGAATTTGAAATTGCTCATTTAGCAACTTCAGACGGAATTGGTATTGAATTGTTTTCCTTTCCAAACGGAATAAAGGAAGCACCAGAATTTAATCCTTTCAATACTGGACTTTTTCATTTTTGCATACAAGACCCAAATATTGAGGAATTGATAGAAAAAATAGTGTCTTATGGTGGTAAACAAAGAATGCCAATAAGAGAGTATTATCCTAATGACAAGCCTTTCAAAATGTGCTACGTTGAAGACCCATTCGGGATTGTTTTTGAAATCTACACTCATAGTTATGAATTGACATATTCATCAGGTGCTTATTCAAAATAAAAAGACAATTGCCAAAAAAGTACTGTGGTAAAATACAAGTAAACCCATTAACTTTTCACTAAAGCAGTTCTGTAAGTATTCTCATTTATCAATCCAGCTTTTGCTATTCCAAAAGTTGGATTTAGTAGCTTATTACAGACCGCTTTCAACGTTAGTTTTTTGATCTTTCCCTTAACTACTATAAACTGAATAGAGAGGATATAACAAAAAACAGTGACAATTACGTATACTTAGTAAATAAAGTGCTGTAATTAAACAGTAGCAACTCTTAAAAACAAAACCAATCTACAACAAAGTCTCACCGTATATTTTTCCAGAAAATACGCTGTTTCATAAATAAAAACGCCCATACCCCACATTTACGATTTTTTACAATAATAAAGAAGAAGTTATTTCTATATTACGTGCGCTAATAAAGAAGCATAGTTGCCACTCATTGTGCGCATTTAAGATGTATTGGTAATAGCCATTTGGGTTATGAACTAGCAGATATCCAACCAATGAAGAAGGTAACACATTGGTTTTATGCTCATATAACTAAGTTAGCAATAATTTATGAACAGCGACGACACGAAAAAATTTGGACTAATAATAATCGAATCGTTGCCGAATGGAGATAAAAAAACAGGTTTTAATCTTCATCATTCGACAATTAAATATAAAGTGTTTCAAGAACCGAATTTAAGTTCTGAATTCTATGATGTTGATACTGGAAAAGATTTAGTTGAACTCTTGAAAAGAATAGTCAATGATGCAATAGCTAATAATTACTTCTTTTTTTTTCATTTTGAAATCCACGGTTTTGATGGTGGATTAGAATTAAAAAACGGAGATGAAATATATTGGAACGAACTATTAAGTATTTTATTACCACTAAATATTCATTATAAAAATACGTTGGGATTATATCTTGCAGTTTGCAATGGAGCGAGTTTATTGAAATATTTAAATCCAATGGAAAGGTCACCTTTTCGCTTTATTTTAGCAAGTCCAAAAAACATAAAAATAGTTGACCTGGAAAAAGGTTTTGATATATTTTATGAGCACTTTTTCTTTTCCTATGATATTGTCGAATCACTTGAAAAATATAATTCCGTAATAATAAATGAGGACAGTCGATTATCACTAATTACAAGCCAATATTGTATAGATACACTTTGCGATATAGAAAGAGAAACAGCTGATAAGGATAAAATTTTAGACTTATTAAAAGAAATTTTTATCAAGGAAAATAAGGAATTTGAAAACTTGTCAGAGAGGAAAATGTACGAAATATTGAAAAATGAAATGACAAGAATTTTTGATGAGGCTAAATTAAATAAAGATTACTATTTGATGAAAGACTTGGAATAAAAACTATTGCTAACACCGTATAAAATTAATTGCTGGCTTTTTGCCTATTTACGAAAGTCCAAACGGACTTTCTTGGTTCGTGTTTTATTTACTAAATTTACTGCTTAAAACACGCAACTAATCTTATACAAAAACGTTGGCAATAATTAAAAAAAATGAATGATTAATACAATAGAAATATCAGAAAATCAAAAGCAGAAAATTTTAAGTCTTAATGAAAATCATTTTAATGACTTAAAATCAAAAAGAATAAAACCTGCAAAATTGACTAATACAATATCTGCATTTGCTAATTCTGTTGGAGGAGATATCTATTTAGGTATTGAAGAAAATGACACATCAAGCTCCCAAAATAGAGAATGGAGTGGTTTTACTGATGAAGAAGAAGCTAATGCACATATTCAAGTCTTTGAAAAGCTCTTTCCTTTAGGGGATTATTTCACATATAATTTTTATAAAAATTCATCGGAAAACGGAGTTATTTTGCATTTGTCCATAAAGAAAAACCCAAAAATTATCATAGCTTCAAATGGTAAAATATACAAAAGAAGGTCTGCTCAAAATCTTCCTATTGAATCAGAAGAAGAAAAAAAACGTTTGGAATTAGATAAAGGAATTCAATCCTATGAAGACCATACTTTGAATTTACCTTTAGGTTTTGTTTCTGACTCATTATCAATTTATGAGTTTATGACAGAAGTTATTCCCACTACGGAACCTGAACCTTGGTTGAGAAAGCAATTATTAATAAGGAATAATTTACCAACCGTTTCTGCCGTAATGTTGTATTCTGATACTCCTCAAGCAGCACTACCAAAACAAAGTGGGATTAAAATTTATAGATATAAAACCAAAGATGAAGAAGGAACTCGAGAAACTCTTGATTTCACTCCAATATCTATAGAAGGTTCCGCCTATAAACAAATATATGAAGCTGTTAATAAAACAAAGGAAATTATTGAGTCAGGTAAAGTTTTAAAAGAGACAGGTTTAGAATCACTTGAATATCCCGAAAAAGCTTTGCACGAAATAATTACCAATGCTGTTTTGCACAGAGATTATAGTATTGCTTCAGATATTCATATAAGAATTTTTGACAATAGAGTGGAAATATTAAGTCCGGGTTCGCTTCCCGGTCACGTTACTGTAAAAAATATATTACAAGAACAATTTGCTCGAAATGGAAATATGGTTAGGCTTATTAACAAATTTCCAAACCCACCGAATCAGGATGTTGGAGAAGGTTTAAATACAGCCTTTAATGAAATTAGTGAATTAAGGCTAAAAAAACCTGAAATTATTGAAAATGAACATTCAGTAACTGTATTAATTAAACACGAGCCTCTTGCCTCCCCATCTGTGTTGATTATGGAATATTTAGAAACTCACGAAGAAATACATAATAGTACAGCAAGAAAAATAACTGGAATAAAATCAGCAGATTCAATTAAATCTCATTTTTATAAACTACAGAAAAGAAATTTAATCGTTAAAAATCCTGACCCAAATAAAAAAGGTAGAAATTCAACGTGGATTAAAAAATAACTATTGCCAACACCGTATAAAAATAATTACGGTTTAGTGCTTAATCAAAGGTCGTTGCGTGTTTGTAACGTCTGATTTTCCTTCGGAAAATCCTCGCATACAAACCCGCAACTATTCTTATACATAAACGTTGTGCATAATGCGGGAAATCGTGATAAAATTGAACATTTGAACTAAAAAAGCCAGCCACACAAACAGCACATTTGGTTTTTGCCGACACATAATCCAACGCTTAAAAAACCAAAAGAGCTGTTTTTTTCCAACGCTCGAAGTAATTAAATAATATGAGCAGACTGCAAACAATAGAAAATCGACTGAAAGAAATAAATGGAACTGTATTTCAAGAGCTATGCGATAGTTATTTAACGATTAGAGACAATAATTACTTGGCTATATCTAGGACAGGAAGTCAGACAGGAAAACAAAAAACAACAAAAGGAACACCTGACACTTTCTTTCAATTACAAAACGGAAACTTTTTATATTCAGAAATTACAACGGATACGAGTACAAAAAACAAGCTAGCCAATGATATAAAAGCTTGTTTTGACCCTGAAAAGACAAAAATCCCTATTGAAAAAATTCAAGAAATCATTCTTTGCTTTAATTGGAACATTAACCAAGATAAAATAACCGAATTAAACACACTAGCTCAAAGTTTTAAAGCTGACATTAGAATTCGCTATTTAATGCTACAAGAATTAGCATTGGAACTTCACTTGCATCATAGAGATTTAGCACATCATTATTTAGGTTTACCATTAGATACAGGTCAAATAGTTTCAATAGAGAATTTTATCAAAGAGTATGGTAGAGCTTCAAAAGGTATTGCTACACCTTTAAATAACACATTTTTACATAGGGAAACAGAATTAGTGCAATTAAGTAATGCTATAGATAATCACGATTTTATAATCCTTACTGGAGCACCTGGAGTTGGAAAAACGAAGTTAGCAATTGAAACTATCAATAATTATTTATCAAAAAATGAATCATACCAAGCATATTGTGTTTCATATAAGAGCCATACTTTACTTGAGGACTTGTATCAATATTTTGATGTAGAAAAAGACTATTTACTTTTTGTTGATGATGCAAACAGAATTGATGCATTTGAACAAATAACAGGCTTTTTTAAAGCTAATAGAAACGGTAAACTTAAAATAATAATAACTGTTAGAGATTATGCATTTCAAGAAATCGGACGAAAATGCCAAGAATTTTCAACTCAAAGAATAGACTTACATAAACTTTCAGATGAACAAATTATTGACATAGTAAGTTCAAGTCATAAGTGCAACACGCTTATTTAAAATAGATGGGGCTAGCCCCATCTATTTTAGGCTCAATATTTATATTCGTTTTGAATGAAACATTATAAACAATTGACCTTGTCACAAAGGCACCAAATCTCTGCATTATTAGAGACAGAAATAACTATTACAGAAATATCGAAAATTATTGGTGTCAATAAGAGTACGGTATCAAGAGAGTTAAAAAGGAACACGCCAAGTAGAGGAAGGACAGCTGG
>NZ_VSKN01000059.1:0-2163 GCF_008086185.1 Bizionia gelidisalsuginis | reverse complement strand
TTGCAGTTACCACCCTTGCGACTTACTAATGCTTCTAGGCGTTACCCCAGCGCATAAGGGACTTGCACCCTCTAGATTAATTACTTACTTTGCTGTAAGTTAAAGATGCCCATACTGGGCACACACAACGTATATAATTTATTGCTGGCTTCTCGCCTACTTACGAAAGTCCTCGCGGACTTTCTTGGTTGGTAATTATTTATTAAATTAGTTGCTTAAACCACGCAACAAACCATATACAAACACGTTGTAAAACATTTAACGAAAATCTGTACTTAAAAGAAAAACAGCATTGTAATGAAATTAAAAATCAATGGAATAAAGTATAAATACAATCCTATTTACTACAAAAGAGAAGATGATTTAAATGTAAAATTACCTTCTTATTCAATTTACAGATACGGAAAGATATTTTATAATAATGAATGGAAAGATTGTCGATTTTACATCATAGACAGATTAGGGAAATCAAAATTACTAGTTTCACCTCTTGGAATTATTAAAGACGGAGTATCTGATATTGGAAAAGTTGATTCTCAAGGAAACTTAGAAACTATCGAACTTTCTAAATATAAAAGATTTATAATCAAAGTTTATGACTTTATCTTTTTACGCAAAGTTAACTTCATATCCTATTTTGATAAAATAAAACTAATTGAGAAAAATTTACAGTATATCTTAATTGCTTTATTAGGTTCTGTTGTTTATTTCTTAATAAATCATTTTTACGATAATATATTACAAGAACTGATAAATAAAAGTAATTTAATTCAATCTATTATAGTCTTCTTAAGTTTATCAAGTATTATCAACATAATTCATCCTTTTACATTACGAAAGGAATGGACCATTAAGGAAATTGACGATTTGATAATAAAAAGAATAGAAAAGCACAAAGAAGATATTGAACACGAAAATTATATAAAAAAGCAATCTGAATTTTAAAAAACGTTTTACAACACCGTGTAAAAAACATTGCTTATTTTAGTTCGATCGTTTGGTCGTTGCTCCTTTGCCAGCTTCTGATTTTCCTGCGGAAAATCCTCGCATACAAAATCGCAACATTCCTTACACAAAACCGTTAGCTACCATTTGAACTCACTCATTCGCACTCAACCAATGAATAAAGCAATTTTAATATTTATTACTTTCTTGACATTATTTTCTTGTAAAAAGGAAATTGAATATGGAGCGAATAAATTCATTGTTGACGACTATGAGAAATGGGAAAAAGAACTTTTTAAATATTCTGCTGACATTAATGATAGACCAATGATGTCTAATATAAGTGTGAGAGATTTTGTAGATGAATTGAAAGCAGACACAACTGATAAAGACAAGCTTGACATCCTTCAAACACGAGGGGAAACCAGTAACAATTGGATTAATGAAAATGATTTAAAATATCTGATATCCAAAATAAATTCCAAAGAAAAAGCAAAGTGTGTTATGGGAATTTCTTCATCAAATATTCCTGACTCAAAAGAAATGACTATCGGAAATCAAATCATATCGATAATAGAATCATACAGAAATAAAGAACCTTATCCAAGAGAAGACTGTGAATGCAAAATTTACAGCCAAAATAAGGTAGATGAAATATTAGCGTGGTGGAAAAAGAAAAACGGTAGCTAATCGAGTAGACGGCTGACAATCGAATGATTGCCAGTGCGCCTCTCACAACACCGTACGTACGGGTCTCGTATACGGCGGTTCAACGTTCATATCAACAATTGCTCTTTACACCAATTGAAGCTACCTACTATTTTAAGCATAGGCTACAAAAATTTACTCCTATGCGAATGTAATAGAGAACGTTGTTCCGTCCTTCCTTAATTGTGAGTCCTATGGGCTTTTTCTCCCACCTCGTTTCCCTTAAGTACTATGACTTCTGCTGACTTCTCCAATAGGCCAACTCGTAACTTTGGAGATCTCCCCAGGTAATGACATCTTCTTTCACTCAATCCCTGCCGTATCTAACTACTTACCCTTTTGATACTCTTTGGGCGTTGCAATGATGTGGTTGCTTACCCGAATAAATAGGCCTCTGTATACGGTTTCTGTTCGTCAGTACCGAGTTTTGTAGTCTCGCTTTCTTCAGAGGTAACTTTGCAGTTACCACCCTTGCGACTTACTAATGCTTCTAGGCGTTACCCCAGCGCA
>NZ_VSKN01000054.1:0-2735 GCF_008086185.1 Bizionia gelidisalsuginis | reverse complement strand
ACCGATGATAGATTACATAAACAAAATACAAACTTCGATTTGGTGAACCGCCGTATACGAGACCCGTACGTACGGTGGTGTGAGAGGCGCACTGGCAATCATTCGATTGTCAGCCGTCTACTCGATTCTATGCCGTTTTTTATTCAGTTCGTTGTTTTATCCATTCTGCTATTATTTCCAAAGCTTTTGGTGAGAAGGTCTGTTCAATAGTTGCATATTCATTTGGTAATCCAGTTTTGCTTTCTTGAAATAAATGGTTTAAATTTTCCAATTGTTTTGTTTCAACATCCTCGTTTCCATTTTCTTTCAAGATTTTTTCGATTGTTTCTAGGTTTTCTTTTGATGGAACTTGTAAATCATTAGCCCCATTAAGGGCAAGAACAGGACATTTTGTTTTACTTAAAGCCGTTTGAGGGTCAAATTTTATAAAATCTGTTAACCAAGGAATTGACATTTGTTCTGAAATGGTTTGGATTTGACTTTCAGGTAACATTGCACCAAATACTTTAGTAAAATAATTTTTTAGTTCAACTTGTAATTCAGTTTGGTTCTCATTTGATTTTAAAATTATATCATAAGCAGCTTTCATATTATTTTGTCCTTGTGTAATTCCGATTTCTGGAACACCCATTTTTCGTTCTATTATTTCTTTTTGCAAAAGCATAAGTTTGTCGCCTCTTATACCGGAACCAGCAAGAATTACAATAAAAGAAACGTCTGTATCTTCACTTGCAATAATTGGTGCGATAATACCACCTAAACTGTGACCAATTAAGCCAATTTTAGAATGATTAATCTCCTTACGAGTTTTTAGGAATTCAAATGCACTTTCAGTATCGTTAACAAATCCATTGAGTCCAGTTTCATTATAATTACCTTCTGATTCGCCAGTTCCTCTATCATCAACTCGTAATACTGCAATTCCTCTTTTAGTTAGGTAATCAGCTAAAACTAAAAATGGCTTATGGTTCAATAGTTCGGAATTTCTGTCTTGTGGTCCACTGCCACTAATCAAAATTACAGCAGGAAAATCTGAACCCATTTTTGGATATGTAATTGTTCCTGCAAGAGAAATGCTATCAAGGTTATTTTTAAATACAACATTTTCGCTTATATACTCAAAAGGTTCTTTAGGTTCTTGAGGTCTATTATTTTGAGAATATAAATTGAATGATGTAATTGTAGTAATTATAAAATATAAAAGTTTGGTTTTCATTTTGCTTGTTTTTTAAGGTTTTGAAATTTTAGGTATGAATAGACTACAGGAATAATAGTTATAATAGCTGTGATAACTATAAATATTGTAAAATTAGTTTGCTTTTCTAATAACAAACTTGAAAGTATAATTATAAGACCACCAATAAACCACATTTTTCCTCCTAATTTGTGTGTTTCTTTCCAAACAGTTTCGTTTTCTAAAGTCCAAGGTGTTCTAATTCCAATGAAGTAATTTGCTTTGATTGTTTTAAAATAATTCCCAAATATTATATATAAAACTCCGATTAACAATACAATATAATTCGGATTAGCAAATGATTCATTTTTGGCTGTATAAATAATAAACAAAGCTAAAATTGACATAAAAGTTGTTAGTAAGAATTTTATAGTTTTAAGTTTGTTTCCCATTTTATTCAATTTGTTTTTTGGGTCAATTTTTGGAACAACTAGAAAAATAATATATACAAGTAGTGGTAATAAAATTGGAATAATTATTAACTCAATTTTTTCTCCATATCTGTCTACTTCTCCTCTAATATTCCAATGCATAGGAACTTTTTCAGGTAATTGATTCCAGATATATGCCAAATAGATAAAAGGTAACAATACAATTCCAATAAGTGGTAATTCCTTTTTTAGGCTCATAATTTATTTTTTTAAAGTTAGTATCCAGTTTATTAAGTCTTCTAATATGCTAGTGTTTAATGAATATTCTACAAATTGTCCTTTTTTCTCACTTGTTATTAAATCTGCTCTTTTTAAAATGTCAAGATGATGTGAAATACTTGGCTTGGATATATTAAATTGTTCCGCAATTTCCCCAGCATTCATATCTTTCTCTTTTAGTAGCTCAACAATCTGTCTGCGAGTTTCATCATTAAGAGCTTTAAATAAAGAATTCATTTTATTTAGTTATTTAGACAAATATCTAAATACTTTTTCAAATGACCAAATGTTTGTCGTTTTTTTAAATGGCATAGAACGTTTAGTATATGAAAAGTAGGCGATTTCGAAGCATTAAACTTTCGGTTAAGCACAAAGTTTGATATGAGCCAAAACCCTTGAATTTATTACTATTTCGCCTATTTTTTATATACATTGTGTGTGCCCAGTATGGGCATCTTTTACTTACAGCAAAGTAAGTAATTAATCTAGAGGGTGCAAGTCCCTTATGCGCTGGGGTAACGCCTAGAAGCATTAGTAAGTCGCAAGGGTGGTAACTGTGAAGTTACATCTGAAGAAAGCGAGACTACAAAACTCGGTACTGACGAACAGAAACCGTATACAGAGGCCTATTTATTCGGGTAAGCAACCACATCATTGCAACGCCCAAAGCATACCAAAAGGGTAAGTAGGTAGATACGGCAGGGATTGAGTGAAAGAAGATGTCATTACCTGGGGAGATCTCCAAAGTTACGAGTTGGCCTATTGGAGAAGTCAGCAGAAGTCATAGTACTTAAGGGAAACGAGGTGGGATAAAAAGCCCATAGGACTCACAATTAAGGAAGGACGGAACA
>NZ_VSKN01000058.1:0-2979 GCF_008086185.1 Bizionia gelidisalsuginis | reverse complement strand
GGTAGCTTCAATTGGTGTAAAGAGCAATTGTTGAGATGAACGTTGAACCGCCGTATACGAGACCCGTACGTACGGTGGTGTGAGAGGCGCACTGGCAATCATTCGATTGTCAGCCGTCTACTCGATTAGCAACTGGACTTTAGCTCCAATCTTTATTAAATAACTTTCTATCTTTTGATAATTCCAACACGCTTGATTCTTTCAGTTTTTTTCTGGATTTATCGTCATACTTGTTTATTCCGTCAATTGAAATAAAAATTTGATTTTCAAACCTTGAGTATTGTTCAATTATTTTATCTATTGCGATATCCTCTATGTTTTTAAATAAAATAGAATCGTGTATTAGAAAAGGAAGCACTGTTAGTTTCAAAATAGCTAAGTCAAACTCAATAAGATCTGCGTAAGATTTTCCTGTTCCTGTATTTGATGAATGGTCAAATTTGTATGATTTTCTTCCTAATTCTATTTTTGGTGTTTTTTTACCTTTAACGTGGATTTTCTCGTTTATTTCTATTAATTCCTTATTAATTTTAACTTCAATTTTTGTTAGAATATCTCCAATTAAAGAGTCAATATCAATTTCAATTTCTTTTACTTCTTCGGTTATATCAATTTTTTCTTGATAAAAACGATTTTCATTCGTCAATTTATTAGATTCAATCGTTAGTTCATAAATTTTGTCAACGATATATTTTGGACTACTAACGTTGCTTAATAATGTAGAAACTTTAAAATCAATTACTTCTATTCTTTCGTTAAAAAGTTCACTTTCTTTTTCTAAAAGTTCCTTTGCTGTTTTTATTTCTCTAGTTAATATTGTACTGATTTTATTATGAAAAGATTCTATTTCGGATATTCTTTCTTCATTAGGGTTTTCAAAAAATGCAGATAATCTATCCAGATGTTTGCTCTTTATTCTTTTTTGATTTAGATTTAAATCAAGACGTTTAATTTTATTTACTATGAGCGTCTGTTCTTTTAAAAGGTTGCTTTTTTCAACTTTAAGTTCAATAACTTCTTTGTTAGTGAGTTCTTCAATGTTTAATGTGAATTTTAAAATATTCTCTTTAATATTTGTTATCTCCTTTTCAATATCTTCTAATTGTATTCTGTTTTTTTCAAAAGTGGACTTTGTAATTTTGGGAATATAATTTTTTCTTATTGCACCAGTTAAAAATTTCTTTGAATCTTTTTTGTCTTTTAATTTTGTGGATGTCTCAACAATTTGATCGTAAAGGCCGAACAGTTTGATGATTCTAGAAATTGAAATTTCGTCTGCTTCTTTTGAAAAGGATAATAAAGGTTTGTCTACATTACAATTATCTTTTCCCCAAATTCTGGAAAATAATCCTACAATATCTCTAAAGGATGTTTGTAGATTGTTAATACCGTAATTTTGTAAAAGTAGTAATGTATATTCTTTAGTTGATATGTTATTTAGTGGATGATAATTTACATCACATACACTTACAATATCTGGATTTGAAGTTTGTCTTAAAAAATAGAGTTTATCGTTACCAAATTTAAATTTAAACTTGAATGTGAAATCTCCTAAATGCTCAATACTTCCTGAGTTTTTATTTATGAAAGTATTGCCACCAAAGACAAAATCAATAATCATTAAAAATGTAGACTTACCAATTGAATTGGTTGAAATATCATCTCCTAAAATTGAATTCAATCCATTCTTAAATTCAATTACGGGCTCAATAAACTTGTCGCATTTAATTTCTTTTAACATATTCTATATTTTCGTTTTCAAAGTCTACATTTATCATATCTAAAGCATATAATACGTCTAAAGAGATTATAAATTCGTCTGTACTTTTAAATTTTGTTTTAGTTTGATTGTATAATTCGTGAATATTTATAGTTAGTTTTTCACGTTGTTCTAAGACGGATATCATCTTATAAATTATAGATTCTTCGAAACGAATATTTTTATTTGGATAAATCATTTTTAAAATATTTCGCAGTTTTGTATGAAGTAGGATATTATTATTTCTGAAGCTTCGCGATTATCTTGTTTTGTTTGTTTTTGTAACCAAGTTGTCATTGCTTCAAAGATTTCTTTTTGATTAGTTCCTTGTTTTTTAAGAAGTAAATAATGAGTTTTTATTTGTGAAGAAATAATTTCTGTGGTCATCGGTTCTATAAAATCCAATTCTTTAAACTTATCGCTAATTTTATAAAAATAATCTTGTACGTTTTGATGTATTTTTCTTTTTGTTAAAACAGTAATTGTGTCATTTGTCTTTTTATCAATTGTTTTTGGACTATATTCTAGATTGTTCTCAAATTCCAAATCTTTTGCAACAAGCAATTCTATTATTTCGAAAATTTGGATTTCAATACTTGTTTTAGACCAAATATTTTGTTCCTTTTTTCTTTTAAGAATATCTTTTTTTATTTTAAATAATTCCCGATATTCTTCGACAGTTTTATCTTTATCATATCTTTTATGACAAGGATTACATAAACAAATTAAGTTATCTCCGTGGTCTGAATCCGAATTCAATAATTGTTCATCTTTTAAAATAATTACTTCTTTTGGAAGTGGATTTAATGGATAGATATGTGCAATCTCAAATCCTTTCTGATTCTTTCCGTTTTTTTCATAGATTAATGTTGTCGGACAAAGCGGACATATTCCATTAACTTCTGAATGTAAAATCAGTTGTTCGTTCTGTTGTATTTTTCTTCTTGAGTTGCTCAATGTTTGTTTTGTCTTGTTGCTAACGTTTAGTGTATGAGCTGTGGCGTGGTTCGTCACGGACAATTGCAAACAGGCACTTACCATTGGAAAATCCACAGGATTTTCCAAGTAGGCGAGAACAAGCCATTGCTTATACACAGTGTGTGTGCCCAGTATGGGCATCTTTTACTTACAGCAAAGTAAGTAATTAATCTAGAGGGTGCAAGTCCCTTATGCGCTGGGGTAACGCCTAGAAGCATTAGTAAGTCGCAAGGGTGGTAACT
>NZ_VSKN01000057.1:0-3043 GCF_008086185.1 Bizionia gelidisalsuginis | reverse complement strand
GGTAGCTTCAATTGGTGTAAAGAGCAATTGTTGAGATGAACGTTGAACCGCCGTATACGAGACCCGTACGTACGGTGGTGTGAGAGGCGCACTGGCAATCATTCGATTGTCAGCCGTCTACTCGATTGGGCGTTCGTTATTCTTTTTCCGCATATTTTATTGTCAATTCATCTTCGGAATCGAAAATTGTCAATGCGTGTTTTATCTTCTCAAATTTTCCAATATTATCTATATTTCCCTCTATGAAATAAGTATCGTTAATTTGTACTGCTTGTCTTGGGTTTCCTTCTTTCGGACTTTTGGTTAAAGTTATTTTTTCAGCCAAATCTGTTGTGAAAAATGTTTCAGGTTGTAAGTCAAATAATTGCTTAAAAACTTCCACATATAATTTTGCTACTTGAGTAACCTCTATTTTTTGGTCAAAGAAAATAGCATATTCTAATTTCTTATGTTTTGGGTCTTCTGCTTCAAAAATGTTTACTTCATTATTTTCGTCTCTATCATCTAATGCAATTGCTGGATATTCCCAAATTTTAAGAAAACGTTCAGCTAATAAGTCAAAACGTCTTTCGATTTCTGCTTTATCCCATTTTTCTGCAATAGATAAATATTTGTTTAACCATAAGCGACTGTCTTTATATCCTGCTTTTTCTAAATCTCTCTTATACGTGAAAATTTTATTTCCTAATTTCCCGTTATTTCCAGACAATGTAAGATTACCTATGGTGTTTAAGTAAGTTTCTTTTATGAAATTATATTCATCAGTACCTAAATCAATTTTCCATTTTGGGTCTGGATTTTGTGGGAATATATGCTCAATAGTTATGTCGGTATTACCTTCTATTTTTACAGTTTCTTTATTCTCGAAATTTTCTAGACGCTCTAAAAGGTAAGTTCTGTTTTTTGATTTTATATTATAAACGTCTTTAAGTTTTAAACTTTCTATTAACTCATTGTTTTTTGGAAAACGTTGAGAACCTGGTCTTTTTAAAAGCCATTTTTGAAGAGAAATTAAATAATCTTCTTTATCTATTTTTTCATAAAGCGTCATAAATATCTTATTCAAAGCATTGGTTGGTAAACCAAGAATAAATCTTCTCCAAGCAAATGATTGGATAAAATCTAAAACTTTAATAAATGTCTCTTTATCAATTATACTTTCTGAATAATCTTCATAGACTTTCATTAAAAATGGAAAGGCTACGTTTATTTCAAGACGGTTTATATATTCAAGTTGAGTTCTAATTGTTCTGTCAGGCTCATTCTTTGGATTTAATAGTTTATTATAATACTTAACAAGTGATTTTATAGGTAATAGATTGCTTTCTAATTGTTCTAAATCACTGGTCGGAAATTTAGTTTTAAACTCTAAATATACTTTACTTTTATTAGGTATTTTATTGTTTGCCAAAGTCAAATAATCTCTAATAAAATCCGACACTTTACTTGTATTTAAACTTTCGTCTTTTGCTAATTTTTCAATTATCTCCCAATAATTACTGTAAATCTTATTTTGGCTTTTCCGATTAAGGCCCATCAAAATATAGTTACGTATTAAATCCGCTTGAGATAGCTCCAAACCTGTTGAATTTAAACTCTCAAAAATTCGTTGTGGGTCGTCTTTTTCTCTGTCAAGAGAAATCTCAACGAACATAAGTTTTGAAAGACCTTTTAAAACATATTCGATATTTTCTTGAGTAATTCTGCTTTTGAAGTAATTGAAATTATCAATGACTTTTGAAAAATCATTAAATTCTTCCGTTGAGTCACTTCTCAATAAATACTTTATAGCTTTATCATTATTTTCTGTAGGACGTAGCTTTAATTTTTCTTCTTCTGGAGCAAATTTATTTGTCAAATAGGTTTCACTTATTTCCGCTTCAAGCCCTTTGTCTTTCATTTCAATTGCCAAACGATAAAGAGTTAGATAAATCAATGTTAAAGTAGTCAAACGTTGTTGTCCGTCAATTATCGTTAATTCCTTTATTCTCGAGGAAGTGTAAACATCATCGTGAACATAAACAACGCTACCAATAAAATGAGCGTTTGTTTTTTTAGTTGTTCCGACTTCGAGAATATCGTCTAAAAGCTGTTTACATTGACTTGTTGACCAATCATAATTTCTTTGATAAACTGGTATTACAAATTGTGTTTTGTTTGAAGATAAAAAGTCCTCAACTTTTGTTTCGTTTGCTTTCATTTATTCAGTTATGTTTCTCGTTTAGTTCGGTTTTTTTTAATGACGCCCAACGGTCTTGTATATGAAAAGTAGCGCTAAAAATAAGCGATAATTTTCGGATGAAACACAAGCCGAATTTTTAAATTTTATCAATTATTTTATTTTTGTGAATTTGTCAAATTTAAAAATTTGACGACTTTCCAAAAATGCCCGAACCTTTGTGTTAGCAACGACTCGCGCTATTTTTTATATACGTTGTTGGCAACAGTTTTTTTATCAGTTAATTGTTAAGTTCACAGTAATAAATTCAGTTGGACTTGATTTAAATTTCAATTCATAATCTCCAGCAGTATTTGTGATAAATTCATAGTTTGTTGTTCTTATTGGAGCATCTTGAGTACAAATACAACCAACATATTTAGCCTCAACTTCAATAATTCGAGTGTTTCCATTTTCGGATTCAATAAATTTTCCAAATCCACCACAACCATTGCTAACTCCGAAATTCACTTCAATAGTAATACTTTGATTAACTGTTCCTGTAGCAGGTGAGTTTACAGAAATAACATATTCAGTTTTATTTACTATACATTCCTCTTCCTTATCATCGTCATTTTTATTGCAGCTGAAAAATAATCCAAGTCCAATAGTTGAGATAAGAATAATAAAATATTTTCTTTTTAATTTCATTTTTTTTAGGATTTATGTTGTTTAACGTTTTTTTTAAAATTGTTGCCAACGATCTGGATATGAATCGTAGCTTCAATCCAGTTCTAAGTTTTGTTATTTTTGTATTCTCTAAAAATAGTTAAAAACTTTCTAATGACCTATTAACAGCTATGATTTATATGTTTTGTTGTTTGC
>NZ_VSKN01000056.1:0-3049 GCF_008086185.1 Bizionia gelidisalsuginis | reverse complement strand
TTAATTACTGTTAGGTCCACCACTTTTAATAGTGAATTGAGAACGTCTGTTTTGTTGATGTTGCGCTTCAGTACAGTTTGTACCGCACTGCACTGCAGGCTCACTTTCTCCTTTGCCTTCTCCTGTTATTCTAGAAGCAGAAATGCCTTTAGAGATTACATAAGAGACAGTAGATTGTGCTCTACGCTCAGATAAATTCATGTTGTATCCGTCTTTACCTCTGTTATCGGTATGAGCGGTGGCGTAAATAACCATTTCTGGGTATTTGTTCATTACTAATACTAATTTATCTAATTCTGCAGCACCTTGAGGTGTTATGTTAGATTTATCAAATTCGAAGTAAATAGGGTCTAATACCACTTTATCTTCTACAATCATTTTCTTGATTGGTGTTAAATCTACAGTCACAGCTTTACGGGCATCTTTAGATCCGTTAACAGTGGCAGTAGTGTCTTTAAACTCTAGTTTAGTTGCTTTTAAGCTGGTGTCTTGATCGCAATCTGTTGTAAAGTTAGCTACCCCTTGTACGTTTGTAGTTTCGGTTGCTATAACGCTACCTTCGCTATCGTAAAGTGTTACCATTGCACCTGCAAGTTTTACTCCTGTTTCTGCATTTTCTACAGTTACAATCATGTCTACATTACATAACGGTTTGATTTCTCTAATCGCGTAGATATCATCACTTCCCTTTCCACCAGCACGGTTTGAAGAGACATAACCATTCTTATCCGCATCAAGTACAAAAGCAAAATCGTCTGCTTTACTATTTATTGGTGCTCCAATGTTTTTTACAGTTTCTGTACCTGAGTACGTCGTGTAATACACATCTAAGTTTCCTAATCCTAAGTGCCCGTTAGAAGAGAAGTATAAATACTCATCGTCTCCTGCGTAAGGGAACATTTCTTGACCTGGCGTGTTTACTTTATTACCTAAGTTTTCTGCTGCCTCTACTGTTCCATCTGCTGCGATAGGTGCTTTGTAAATATCGAACTTTCCAAAACCGCCTTCCATATCTGAGGCGAAGTATAAGGTGGATCCGTCTTTACTAACCGATGGGTTTTTTACAGAGTAGCTATTACTGTTTAAAGATAAAGCAGTAACGTTTTTCCAAGAATCGCCGCTTTTTGTCGCTTTGAATAATTGAATGACACTTAACTTTGTGTTTGTGTCTTCATTTTTTTCGTACATATTATCAAAGAAGCTCTCACGAGAAAAATACATAGTGCTTCCGTCTGGCGAAAAAGTCACGATACCTTCGTGGTATTTTGTATTTATTTTTCCTTTTAATACGCTAGCTTCAGAATATGTTCCATCTTCAGCTACGGTTAATTCGTAGATGTCTAAAAACGGTTGATCGTTCCATCCGTAAGTACGTCTTGAGTCATTTCTTGCTGATGTAAAGTAAAGCTTGCCCTCTTTTAAAGTCCCTCCAAAATCTGAAGCTGGTGAGTTAAACTCTAAATTTTTAGCTGTAAAATTCTCTTCTTTTGCTAATATATCGTTTAGATAATTAGGGTTTGCTAAGAATGCTTTCGCTCTTTCATCGTTAGGGCTTGCTGCGGCAAAGGTTCTCATTTGTTGGTTTGATGCGTCGTATTTTCCGTTTGCTTTCAGCATTTCAGAATACTTGTACATCATTTCCGTATCGGAACTGGACTCTAATGCTTTGGCATACCATTTTTCGGCTTCTACAGTATTAAAAATATTGTAATTAGCTTCTGCTAATTGACCATAGACATAAGCGTCGGCTTCTCCTTTTTCTACAAGCTTATTGTAAGCTTCGGCAGCTTCAACAAACTCCAACTTAGCAAAATGCTTGTCGGCTTTTGTAGTCTGTTTATTTTGAGCAGCGACACTAAAGCTGCTCAGGATGATTAGTGTTAAAAATAATTTTATGTTTTTCATAGTTGATTTAGCTTAACTGATTAGAAATAACGAGGTGAACGCGATACTTTTCTTGGTAAGAAAATATCGAAGTTTATAAATATTTCGTGTGATGAACTGGTATCGATATTTAAATCAGATTGGATGCTATCGTAAGCGTATCCTATTCTTAAGTTTGGAGATACCATAAAGTTAATCATACCACTAAACGAATCGTCTAAACGGTATCCTGCACCTACTTCTACTAGGTCGTACATAAATAAGTTTAGGTTAGCATCATAGGCCACTGGTGCATCGAAAGCAAATTTAGCAAGTACGTGTGGCTTTAGTTTAAAGTTTGGTGATAAATCGAATACGTAACCTGCGGCTGCAAATAAATGTTCTGATTCTGACCCTATTTTACGACCATCTAAATCTAAATGTGTTGCATTTAAAATGTTTGGCATAGAGGCAGAAATGTAGTATTTATTTGGCTCGTAGAAATACGCTCCAGCTCCAACATTAGGAGTCGTCTCGTTAATATCTTGTGCGTAAAATGGATCGTTAGGATCTAAAGTCACTACCGAACCGGTTCCAATATCATGAAATGTTGCTCCTGCTTTTAAACCTAAAGCTAATTTTGTACTTGTACCCATTGGTAGGGTATAAGAGAAATCAATGTAAGCGTTAGTCTCGTTTACAGGACCGACTTCATCACTAATAAGTGAGAAGCCCAATCCTACACGATTCCCTACCGGGGCGTGAATAGAAAGTGTTCCTGTTTTAGGAGCACCTTCTACACCTACCCACTGACTCCTGTAGAGTGCTCCAATAGAAACAGTCTCGCTAGAACCAGCGTATGCAGGGTTAATAATATTCATATTATACATGTACTGTGTATACTGAGGGTCTTGCTGCGCATAACTGTTTAGAGCAAACAAAACGGCGAAAAGGATATATATTTTTTTCATTCTTAAATTTTAAGTTGTTGTTTGTAGTGCTATTATCTGTTAATATAAACCCAAGATGTTTTTACTTTTCCGCCTTGGTATTTCATTACATAGTAGTACGTACCTACTGGTAATTCATCACCATCTTTAGATTGACCAAACCATTCGTTAGTATAGTTTGCTCTAGAATATACTTTGGTCCCATATCTATTAAAGATTTCTAAGCTTTGTACATC
>NZ_VSKN01000055.1:0-3143 GCF_008086185.1 Bizionia gelidisalsuginis | reverse complement strand
GGTAGCTTCAATTGGTGTAAAGAGCAATTGTTGAGATGAACGTTGAACCGCCGTATACGAGACCCGTACGTACGGTGGTGTGAGAGGCGCACTGGCAATCATTCGATTGTCAGCCGTCTACTCGATTGGCAACTGGGCACTTTTAAATTCTTGATTAATCAAATATTACTTTGGTTTAATAGATTTAAAAAGCATTTTAACTAAAATATAAATTAGTGTGCTGTAATATTAATTTGTTTTATAAGTTTTATAGTTTGGGATGCTCAAATATTAAATTAGGTTAGTAGTTTTGTAAAATAGTATGCGAAATTTATATTTAGGCTTATCGGTCTTATTTTACTTGATGATATATTGCGTTTTACTGAATGTAGAATATATTTCTGAGATTAAATTATATGATTTTATTGTTTTTTTTAACAAAAAAGACTGCTTTAGAAAAGCAGTCTTTTGCAAATTTTAAAATTGTATTATTTGATTATTATTAGTTTTCTTAGTATTTCTCCATCTAATGATAAAACTTCTAAAACATAATTTCCTGTTCTTAAATTTAATTCGGTTAGATTAAATTTGTTTGTATAGTATTGTTTTTTATAAACTGCATTACCAAAGAAATCGTAAATTTTGACGTTATTTACAATCTTACTTTTGCTTTTTAATTGTAAATCATTACAAGGTATGCTTGGTGGTAATTTATTTACTATAATTCCACCTCCTTTTACTGGTTGTTGATACACTTTTAATTCCCAAGGTTCTTGTGGACAAGGATTGCCACCACCATTACCATTGGCATATATAGTTACTTGCTTATAGCTAATATCTGATGCTCCACAATCGTTTAAGGCTCTAACATTAACTACAAAATTTCCTGTACAAGTTCCCCAATTTATAAACGCATATTTAGATGCAGATGTTAAGGTGCTTGTATTTCCATTTCCAGTTTGAAAACTTGGTAATACGCCACCATTTTGGCAATTTGCATTTTGAGCATTTATAAACCAATAATACCCTGTTGCTCCTGAAACATAATCTACATTTAGTTGTGAGGTGGAATTTACACCAACGTTGTCGTGACCGCCGTGAATTGTGTACGATGTTACTGCTGGCGAGCCGATAGCAACATTGTTTTTAAAAATATCGAATGTTTGTCCACAGGAATTAGTTAATGTTGCTGTAATATTAATTACTCCATTTCCAGTAGGTGTTAGAGTAATTTGGTTACCGTTAATTGAAATTGAAGCAATATTAGTATTATCAATACTCCAACTTGTAACACTTGTGCCACTAGCTAAACCGAATACGCTAAAGTTTTCTGTTGAGCAAACTGCATTATCACCTGTAATAACATTATTGGAAGTAAAATCTGCTAAAGTTATATTAGAAGTTAATTGTGGAAAATTAATACCATCTAGTTTTGGTGTAACTGTAACATTATCTGGTGGAAAAAGAGTTGGTGTTAATTGTACATTATTAACTGTTGTTGTAAAATTAGATGCAGAACTACCATTATACAACCAACCATTACCAATATTCCATTGATATAATTGAACTCCTGGAGAATTGTTTTCGTTATTAACAGTAAAAGTTTTTGGAGAATTACTATCGCAAATTAATGTTGCATTATTTTGTGTAAGTGTAAATCTTGGTTTGGTAATGTCAACATCACAAGAATCATCATTAATACTACCATTACTTGTCTCTGTATATATTAAATATATTCTTCCTCCTTCAGTATCTCCAGCATCAAAATCATTATTGTTAAGCTGCATAATTATTGGGATATTTAGTTCAGCATTTGTGTTTTGTGAATCATAAGTCCAGTCACCTGCATCAACAACAATAGTTTGATAAACTTCTTGTGCGGACCCTGTCCAATAAGCAATTTTTAAATTACCTTCAGTGAAAATAAATCCATTTGGTGTCGATTCAACCTCAACTCTAGCATCAAATGAAATTGAGTGATTATTAGCAGAGTTAAAATTTATTGTGCCACATTCTGAAAATAGAGCTTCCTAGATATTGAATATTTTGCATACTTATATCATTTATTTGAGAAAATGAATTTATGGTAAGTGAAAGAAACAGAAAAGTTAATATCTGCTTAATAATTGTAAAATTTTTCATAATTTTGTTAAGTTTTAAATTAATTATTTTAGACGGTAATTGTTTTAAACTGGAGGAGCTTCTACCTAGTAGGAGCTTTCTCTTTTTTAGATTATTTTTAAGTCATGTTTTTGTTTATTTTAGTTAAGATTATTTTTTTTCTAAATGTATTTGAAAGCCAATAACAGCTTTTATATTATTTGCAACACCTGTCGGCAAATTCCCTCTTTCATATTCTATAGCAAACTCCAATCCAACAGCACTATTAAAGAAAACTACCTGTCCAGCTCTAACTCCATAAAAATTTGATGTATTGCTACGCGCTCCTCCTTCAATATCTGAAACTACATGAACAATATCAAAATGAACTTGCGCAAATAGATTAAATGTTTTTTCAGGTTCTAAGAAGTAATATCTTGTAAACAAACCAACACCATAAGTAGTAAAGATAGTTTGATTAGTATATCCCAAAGTAGCGCCTAAAGCAAACCTTTCTTTTATAAAATAACCAATGTTAGGCTTTATTGTAATTCTATCAATTTTGGTGTCTGCCCCATTATCAAACTTAGAATTTCGGCTAGAATATTCACCACTTCCACCTACAAGCCAATTGCCTTTATTTAATTGTGCATTTGCATTTGTATAAATAAAAGCTAGTAATATAAATAATTTTAATGTTTTCATATTTATGATTGTTTTTAATTAGATGTTAAAGAAATAAATATTATGGGTAAAAAAGTCACAATTAGTATTTATTTCGTTTCAGCCGTATGAGTGTGTTAAGCCTTGTTGCCAACGTGTTTGTATATGTTTTGTTGCGTGTTTCAAGCAACTAATTTAGTAAATAAAACACTGACAAAGAAAGTCCGTTTGGACTTTCGTAAATTGGCTAAAACCAGCAATTAATTTTATACGGTGTGTGTGCCCAGTATGGGCATCTTTAACTTACAGCAAAGTAAGTAATTAATCTAGAGGGTGCAAGTCCCTTATGCGCTGGGGTAACGCCTAGAAGCATTAGTAAGTCGCAAGGGTGGTAACTGCAA
>NZ_VSKN01000053.1:0-3155 GCF_008086185.1 Bizionia gelidisalsuginis | reverse complement strand
ACCGATGATAGATTACATAAACAAAATACAAACTTCGATTTGGTGAACCGCCGTATACGAGACCCGTACGTACGGTGGTGTGAGAGGCGCACTGGCAATCATTCGATTGTCAGCCGTCTACTCGATTGTGCATAGTGCTTTTCACGTTCAGCTTGGTTTTCCGATGTTTATTATTTAGTTCGGAAGTGAGCGTTGGCAAGACATACTCTTTTGCAATTTTTGGTGTAGCGTTGGCTGGTGCGAATTGCAAATGTGTATGGCTTTGAGCGTTGGCTTTTAATATCCTTTTCTTAAAAATTTCCGCTCTCTTTCCCCATCTCCACTTTGTAAACAGTATTCAATTTGTTTGTTAATGTAATTCTTGATTGGAATTAGTTTTATTCCTAAAGTAGATTTATTTGCAATTGATAGTAGATTTCTCCATTCAGAAGCTTGTATGTCTCCAATAATAACATCTCCTGAATATGTTCCTCCATTTCCTCTCCACATTAGTTTTCCGAAAATCTCTTTATCTTGATTTAATGAAATAAACAACAAAAATATTTCTTCAAATAATTCTTTTCTTGAATGTCGTATCAAGTCTACAATGATTTGCATTTTTTTATAATCTTGATTATTATCAATGACGTATTTTCTAATAAAATCATCAGCCCTTTTTTTCAGTTCTTCTTCCTTTGGATTTCTAAAGAAAACATTACAATAATGCTCCAAAATGCCAAAATACAAGTCTTTTTCAATTATTAAATCGAATACTTGGATTAACGTCTCTTCAATGTTTTCTATACTCCAAACATAGCTCATATCACTATGGTCTCCTCCAAGACTATGTCTGTCAGTTGCAGAATATAAACTCTCAACAAACTCTATTAAGAAGTCTTTATCAATTTTCAATATTTCTATAAACCCTTTTCCTTCGTAGTCAAAATGATTTTGAATCAAGTTTTGTTGGATGTAAGCTTTTTTTATCAACTCTATATCGTCTCCAAGATTTTTAAAATGCTTACTAAAAAAATCCATCCAAACTTGTAATCGTGTATTTTCTATTTCGTTTTTATCGGTAATAGTTCTTAAAATTATTTGAAACAAGTTTGGTTCTACTGTTAAGAAACGTTCAAGTCTGTCAAAATGAATAGTATTAGGATTACTCATCTTTGTTATTGTATTCACTAACGATAAAGCAAACTCTTTGTTTATTAGAGTATCATCTATATAATCATAGAATGATAATTCCCAAAGTTCTTTTAAGTCAAACTCTTTTGTTTGAATAATTCCCCAAATTTGATTTGCCTTATTATCTGTTTTTAATTGATTTCTAAAAATATTTCTTGGGATATATTTTATTTCATTTCCTTTTTCTATGACTTTATTGAGTAAAGCAAGTCCAATATCAAAGTCTCTTGAGCAATTCTCATCAATAACAAAATCGAGTGTATTATTATAGTTCCAATTATTCTCTGCTGAATTTTTTAATAAAATAAAAGTGTCGTAAAATTCATTGATTTCCTTAATATTGGTCAATATGAAAGAAGTTCTTATTTCAGCCTCTTTTAATCTCTCATACTCTCGAAAATCATCAAATTCATACATTTCTTTATCTCTAAACCTATCCCAATCTATTTTCAGGAATGTCAAGTAAGTTTCGTTAACAAACCTATTTGAGAAATTTGAGAATTCTGGTAAATCAAAATCGTGTCTTTTGAACCACCTGATTTGGTCTTGAACATATTTACAATGTTCAAAATTTTCATTCTTTAAATGATTATCAATTATATTTAGAACAAAAGGAATGTCGAATTCCATTATCTCATTGTTTACGTCTGGATGAACTCGCGAATAATTTTTTAATAATCTGAAAGCCATTTCTGGACGAGATGTAAAACTATCATCTAATGTGTCCCATATTTTTGTTCTAAATTCCTGAATAGTTTTATTGTTTGGAACTGGATATTGATAGTGAACAAAACTATTATTTCTACCACCTTTAAATTGCTGAAATTTATACGACAAGAAAGTTTTTGAAAGTTCATAAAATGATGTAGAAAGTAATTCGTCATTGTTGTTTACACCACCAATTAATATGTCAAAAAGAGTCTTTTGTCTATAAAAATCGTATTGTTCATCATCTCTATCGAAAATCAATAATTCTCTTATTTTGTGAATAAGTTCTGGTAATTTTTCAGGTTTTCGAGTCACATATTCGAACAATAATTCAATTGAATCTTTAAGGTATTTACTGTTAAGGCGAAAAAAATTACCTAATAATTCAATTAGATTATCCTTATTATAATTGAATTGATTGTTTTCGTATGAAGTATCAAATTTAGCTTGTTCTACTTTCGGAAATGTTTCTATTTGCTGATATGTGAACTCTAAAGTCTGGTCTTGTAAATAGAACCAAAATGAACTAAGAAAATTAAAAGATTTGTCTTTGTCTACTTGAATGATGTTCCAATAATTAACTAAGTCTGGTTTGATTTTGTCCATTACATTTTGTGGACCAAATGTGTTATTAGCAGGAACAATACTGTCTGTAAATCTATTTTGATAATTTTCAAAATAGTTGTTCAATAGAATTTGAAATGAAATTAAGTTGTCTTTTATAAATGCTTTGTAAAAGAAAAAAGTAGCAAGATTTTGTTCAGGAACTTTTACGTGTTCAAATTGAATTTCTGCTAATTCCAATTTGTCAAGCTTATCAATTGTATCTATAAAGTCATTGTATGATATTCCAAATTTTTTAAGAATTGATTCCGTGATTTCTTTATTCTTATATGGAATAGTATAAAAGAAAGCAATAATACCAAGACATTTAATGATTAAGGGATTTTCAAACTCGCCATCATCTTTGATGAACGTTGAAAAATACTTTTCAAATAAATCGGAAACATTGTGTAAAGCATATAAGTTTTGTTCCTTTTTTGCTAAAAGAGAAGTCATTATCGCTAATCTTGGGTTTCCATCAGAGATTCGAACTATTTCTTTGTGATAATCAGGATTTAAAATTTCAAAAGGCTCAGATTTTATTATGGCTGAGTTCAACCCATAAGTGCAACACACTTATTATTTAGGACTTCAATAGGGTTATTATAATTAAACTTTCTAATTGGTCTGTAATTTAGCAATTTTTCTACTTCTTTTATTCTCTTGACTGAGAC
>NZ_VSKN01000052.1:0-3237 GCF_008086185.1 Bizionia gelidisalsuginis | reverse complement strand
ATTAGTTCGTTATCCTCAATTCTTTTTTTATTAATCTTAGATATTTTAAACTTTGGGTTTAGACTATTTTCTGTTTGTGAACTCCGTGTAAAATCATCCTCTTTTTGGCAACTAGATAACACAAATGTAACCCCGAAGAGCAACATTACTAATTTAAAATACTGTTTACATTTTCTTTTTTTCAATCGTTTGGTTGGTTTTAAAAATTAGTGATTTTATTATTAAAAGCCAAGTGTATAATAATAACAATCTCACAATACCTTTTTGTACCATTCATCGAAAACTACAACTTATTTGCGCTTTTCATTACGGTAAAAACCGTAATTGGAGTGAAAACGCAAATTTTAAATATTTAAAAAAGCCACTACTTGCGTAATGGCTTTTAGTTTTTATTTTTATATGCGTAAACGCGATTAGTTTATATCTGTTTTATTTTAGCATTAGACACTTAACATCTAAAGTCTTAATTAAGAATTAATTACGCCATTATTAGCTAACAGATATAGCCACGACTTCATTAATAACCCAATTTTCTTTTTCTCTCTTAAATAAAATAATACTAGAACTACCATTGAGTTTTTCTTTAAACCAACTCACATACACCATAGCCTTATTGTGCTCTTTATTAATAATCATTTTACTAAAGTAAAGTATGCCACCTACATTATTTCCACTAAATTCCTCACTTCTTTTAAAGGACTTAATATCTTTTTCCTCAATAATTTTCACCGCAAAATTATGATTAGAAAACACTGTTGTTTTCTCAGGAACATAACTAATTTCGGTACTCGAATTTTTAATTATATTTTTATAATCTTTTGGAAGATAATTCTTGTAACTTAATAAGTAATTATCTGAAGATGTTTGTACAACAAATAATTTTAACTTACTTATACTATCAGGCCTTATTAGTACTGCTTTTTTACTAAGACCATCTTTATATTCTTCGAAAGAGGGAGGCGTGTTATACCTTATATCTATTACAGATTTCGTTAAAAAGGAATCGAAAGTATCATTATATACACTTAAGCTATTTTGTTTTTCTTTACATCCAAAAACTAAAGTAAAGAATAATAGAATAAAACATTTATAAATCATACGGGGTTGTATATTCATCATTATGTACATTTAAAGATAAGTTGGCTAAATTTTGTAGTTGAGTACTATTAATTAATTGTCTCTGTAGACCATAGGCATTGAGACCTGTCCAAGCGAAAAACTCATAACTTGAAACAGATTGAGAATTGTTATCAAATTGTCTTTTTTTCATTCGTTTGGTTGGTTTTGAAAATTAGTGATTTTAACTAATAAAAACCAAGTGTATAATAATAATAACAATCTCACAATACCTTTTTGTACCATTCATCGAAAACTACAACTTATTTGCCCTTTTCATTACGGTAAAAACCGTAATTGGAGTAAAAACTTACTTTTTAAAACAAAAACAGCAGAAATGAACAAACCATAAGTTTAGCTCATAACTGCTATTTTATATGATTGTGATTAGTTTTATTGTTTGTTATAAATGAAAATTTTCCCTGTTAACATATCTTTCATCGAAAGGGTATTATTGTTGTCTAAATTTGCACCAAAAAGGTCATAACATCTAATACTTAAATCTTCACTATCGGTTAGTCTTAAAAACCAAGAATTAAAATCTGATTCAGAACCACATTCGTGAGAAATTGCGTAAGAATATGTGTCAATTAGAGTATTATTATAATAACTTAAACACTGATTGTTATTATTGAAAACTAATTTCACATTTAAATCGTCTTCTGCTATCCATGTAGCAATAATTTCCGTTTGAATATTGGCTTGAGCTTGTTGGGCTTTACAACTAATTGAAAGACCAACTAAAAGTGTAATTAATAATATATTTAATTTTTTCATAATATTTAATTTTATAAACAGGTTATTGAATCTTTTGCTTTTGTGAATTTTGCTTCCCTATCTGTAAGGCCATTTATTCCGCCATTTACTTTTTTTGTTACTTTTTTTACAGCTGTAGTAGAGTCTATCGTTATTTTATCTAAAACACTGGTTTTGTAAAACCAAAGAGCACTTAAAATAGCTATCGTATCATTATCCTTTAATAATTCTGGGTTAGATATGAAATCTTTATCAGGGTCATATTTGTTATTGTACCAGGTTTTGAAATTAGCATAATTTGTTTTGCCTGTTAATTGAAAAATACCTCTTCCTCTATATTTGTAGCCATCCCCACTTGCTTCATTACCATTACCCATTCTACAGCAGTAAGTATAGTTCGCATGACCAGACGGGTTGTTAATATATGTGTCTGGTTTTCTTTTTACTATGGTATCAGTTTCAGAATAATATTTTGGAAATATCTTTAGTAGTCTTGAAGTAGTCGTGTAGTTAGTGCTTTCTTGTACCCCAATTCCATTGTTAAAACCACCCACTTCATGTCCTGCTTGAGCTAAAAAATGCCAAAGTTTTTCTTGAGTATCAACATCAAAATCTTTCGCTTTATCATTTATTACAAATGCTAGTGTTGATGCATCCGTGTCTGACATATTTGGAAATATTTTTTTTAAATCTTCTTTTGATGTGTCACAATCCTCTTCTTGATCAATTTCAATTTCGGGACATCGAGGACAAAGCACGGGAGTTGTAGTAGGTGGCACATAGGTACCACCACCTCCTGAACCTTCACTAGGACTGCTTGGAGAAGAAGTAGAACCCCCGCCTCCGCCACAACTTATTTCGCTAGCAGACAAAATCCAACCACCACTAGTAGCCGTGAAATCGGGATTACCCCAGCCTGAACAGTCATCTCCTGCAGTATAACTGTGATTACCTCCAGCGCTACACGTGCTACCTTGTTCCCAATCATAAGAAAAGACTGTGCATGTTTCTTGATCAGAATTTACTTTATTAAATAAAGAACCTGAAATATCGTGTAATTCCACAAAAATAATTTTGTTTTCGATATCTACAATTTGTTTATTAATTAAATTATTTTTTTCAGCGTCTGTTATATTATACTGTACTAAAAGCACTCTAAAAGTGCTGTCTGCTTGTTCTTTTAAAACCAAGTTTTCTAATAAACCATTATCTGGACATGCAAACAAAAAGTGCAGTATAAGTTAAGCAGCATATTTATAATTAATTTTTAAGTTATTAAATTCTTTAATTGTCAGATAATTGAGTGTTGAGTGCCTTCTCTTTTTATTATACCAAAGTTCAATATATTCAAAGATATCTCTTTCC
>NZ_VSKN01000051.1:0-3676 GCF_008086185.1 Bizionia gelidisalsuginis | reverse complement strand
AGAGTCCATCGTCTACGCTTTATATGGAGCAGTACCGATTTGCCTCTTAAAGGGAAATCTTCAACGGTTATCTCAGGCAAGAAGCCTTTGGATTGCGCTAATTCTGATTGGTACTCCTTGGGCAGCACGTTCTTTTCTTCTAGGTAAAAATGAACCTTACCTTCTGATGATTTATGGTCTACAATTTCAAAATAATCCATAACGCCTTTCGGTAACAAATACTGTGCTAATTTTATATTCAAGATCTAATCTGTTTTTGTCAAAGATAAAGTTTCTCCCCAAGTTTTACGTTTGATCCAATAAAACTCCGTTTAAAGCAAGATTTTTGGTGTAGTAGTGCTTATCTCAATTTCTTTACCCCAACCCTAAAGGGAGGGAATTGAACACAATTAGAACGTTTTCTTTACTTTTTATAATTGTTTTGATTGTGGTTCAAATAGTGTGTACTAGGACTTTAAGATTGATTTGGCTTATTCCACTTTTTCTTTTTTGCATTGGCCAAAAAAGAAACAAAAAAGTCTAGGCTTACGACCCTCTATCTAAATTTATCATTCGGCTCCTAAATTTTAGGAACTCGCTGGAGAGATCTGTTATCAATTCCTGATTTTTGAGAGCTCAAACAGCCTAAAATTTTACGGTGCCTTCATTTCAAATTTTACGATAGATCGGCGATAGGCCGGGGTAGTTTTTAAGTGAATCTTTCATTAAAAAGTGCATAGTGAGTGGTAAACAGTGAATGGTTTTGATTGTGGTTCAAATAGAGCTTATCTCAATTTCTTTACCCCGACCCTAAAGGGAGGAAATTGAATATAATTAGATGGTTTTCTTTAATTTTTATAATTGTTTTGATTTTGGTTTAAATAGAGTGTGCTGGTGCTTTAAGATTGATCTGGCTTATTCCACTTTTTCTTTTTTGCATTGCCCAAAAAAGAAACAAAAAAGTCTAGGCTTACGACCCTCTATCTAAATTTATCATTCTGCCCCTAAATTTTAGGAACTCGCTGGAGAGATCTGTTATCCATTCATACGTTTTGTTAGCTCAAACAGCCTAAAATTTTACGGTGCCTTCATTTCAAATTTTACGATAGATCCTCGATAGGCCGGGGTCAGCATTTGAATATAATTAGATATTTTTCTTTACTTTTTATAATTGTTTTGATTTTGGTTCAAATAGTGCTTATCTCAATGTATTTACCCCAGCCCTAAAGGGCGAACATTGAACACAATTAGAACGTTTTACAATCTAATTCGTACCTAAATCTTAAATGGCCTACTTTTCGTAGGCGTAGTAAAACAAGTAAAAGCCGCAGCGGCTGGCAGTGGAGGATGGCCTAGCTTGCGGTTGCCATCCGCACGATAAGGGTTTTACGCCGTTTTCAAGCGTACTAAAATCAGCCTAGATTTTTTTGGTTCGTTTTTTTATCAATGGAAAAAATGAACATTAGAAAGACTAATTGATTAATAGGAATTAGAATGTTGTTATAAACTAGGAGTGTGTAGTTTTTTGATTGTGGTTCAAATAGGGTGTGCTGGTGCTTTAAGATTGATCTGGCTTATTATTCTTTTTCTTTTTTGCATTGCCCAAAAAAGAAACAAAAAAGTCTAGGCTTACGACCCTCTATCTAAATTTATCATTCTGCCCCTAAATTTTAGGAACTCGCTGGAGAGATCTGTTATCCATTCCTAATTTTTGATAGCTCAAACAGCCTAAAATTTTACGGTGCCTTCATTTCAAATTTTACGATAGATGCTCGATAGGCCGGGGTAGTTTTTAAGTGAATTTTTCATTAAAAAGTGCATAGTGAGTGGTAAACAGTGAATGGTTTTGATTTTGGTTTAAATAGTGCTTATCTCAATTTCTTTACCCCAACGCTAAAGGGTGGAAATTGAACATAATTAGAACGTTTTAAAATCTAATTTGTACCTAAATCTTAATCGGCCTACTTTTCGTAGGCGTAGTAAAACAAGTAAAAGCCGCAGCGGCTGGCAGTGGAGGATGGCCTAGCTTGCGGTTGCCATCCGCACGATAAGGGTTTTACGCCGTTTTCAAGCGTACTAAAATCAGCCTAGATTTTTTTGGTTCGTTTTTTTATCAGTGGAAAAATGAACATTAGAAAGACTAATTGATTAATAGGAATTAGAATGTTGTTATAAACTAGGAGTGTGTAGTTTTTTGATTGTGGTTCAAATAGTGTGTGCTGGTGCTTTAAGATTGATCTGGCTTATTATTCTTTTTCTTTTTTGCATTGCCCAAAAAAGGAACAAAAAAGTCTAGGCTTACGACCCTCTATCTAAATTTATCATTCTGCCCCTAAATTTTAGGAACTCGCTGGAGAGATCTGTTATCCATTCATACGTTTTGATAGCTCAAACAGCCTAAAATTTTACGGTGCCTTCATTTCAAATTTTACGATAGATCGGCGATAGGCCGGGGTCAGCATTTGAATATAATTAGATGTTTTTCTTTACTTTTTAGAATGGTTTTGATTGTGGTTTAAATAGTGCTTATCTCAATTTCTTTACCCCAACGCTAAAGGGTGGAAATTGAACATAATTAGAACGTTTTAAAATCTAATTTGTACCTAAATCTTAATCGGCCTACTTTTCGTAGGCGTAGTAATACAAGTAAAAGCCGCAGCGGCTGGCAGTGGAGGATGGCCTAGCTTGCGGTTGCCATCCGCACGATAAGGGTTTTACGCCGTTTTCAAGCGTACTAAAATCAGCCTAGATTTTTTTGGTTCGTTTTTTCATCAATGGAAAAAATGAACATTAGAAAGACTAATTGATTAATAGGAATTAGAATGTTGTTGTAAACTAGGAGTGTGTAGTTTTTTGATTGTGGTTCAAAGGGTGTGCTGGTGCTTTAAGATTGATAACGTTTCGATAAAGTGTTTCATTTATTATTCTTTTTCTTTTTTGCATTGCCCAAAAAAGAAACAAAAAAGTCTAGGCTTACGACCCTCTATCTAAATTTATCATTCGGCCCCTAAATTTTAGGAACTCGCTGGAGAGATCTGTTATCAATTCCTGATTTTTGATAGCTCAAACAGCCTAAAATTTTACGATAGATCGGCGATACGTCAGGGAGGACCTTTGAATATAATTACACTAGTTTTTTCTCTTTTATACATTTTAGTTATTTATGGATTGAAAAGGGCAGACCAACGTTTTTTTTACTCATCGTTTCGCCGTGCTCCAGTCGGTCGATTGTTTTTTTTCTACTTTTTGTAGGCTAGGTATTAAACTTAATTCGGTGTTTTTTATTTGAGGTTTTGTATTAAGATATTGATAGTTAGTTAATTGTTTTTTAATTTTAACAAAAAATTACTTACATTGCGTCTTCGTAAATACTTTATTTTAAAATCATTTTTAAAATATTAGTGTGTTTTTGTACGTAATTTAATTATTAAATCCCTTAGCAGCTATTGGTTGTTTTTAGTAGTTATTTCCATTGGAGAGCTGTTTTATCGCTCGATCTAATTTGTATTTGTTTGGTGTAATTGATTAAATTATTAACCCTAAATACGGCATACATACTTATGAAATCCCTAAAAATTACTTTTATCGCTCTTTTTTCACTCGGACTATTCACTGCTTTAGCTTCAACTGTTACTGTTGCACCTAAGACAACCTCAAACACAGAGCTTGCGCCAACCGAAGTACACCTAGCAACAAC
>NZ_VSKN01000050.1:0-4082 GCF_008086185.1 Bizionia gelidisalsuginis | reverse complement strand
CTTACCCTTTTGGTATGCTTTGGGCGTTGCAATGATGTGGTTGCTTACCCGAATAAATAGGCCTCTGTATACGGTTTCTGTTCGTCAGTACCGAGTTTTGTAGTCTCGCTTTCTTCAGATGTAACTTCACAGTTACCACCCTTGCGACTTACTAATGCTTCTAGGCGTTACCCCAGCGCATAAGGGACTTGCACCCTCTAGATTAATTACTTACTTTGCTGTAAGTAAAAGATGCCCATACTGGGCACACACACTGTATATAAAAAATGCGTAGTTTAGTGCTAAATCAATGGAAAGTGCGTACTTGCTTTCATCCGATTTTCGTTCCGAAAATCCTCTGACACAAGCACGCACTTTTCATATACAAAACCGTTAGCACCAATATGACCAAACCGCCTGAAAACATTAAAGAACTTGCCATTAGAGAAATTTATGAAAAAGATGTTCTTGCAATTTGGAAAAAATTTGAGAATCACGAGATTTTTTCTAATCCTGATTTTGAATATAGAAAACATCCACTTCTTCCCGAAATAGTTCATAAAGAAAGTTTAATGTTTATTGGAATGAATCCTTCTTTTAGAAAAGGTTCTGTAATACCTGAAAATGAAAAAAATATTGGTTTTTATCAAATACCAAAAGAGGAAAATTTTAAAGACATTCCATACTTTGAAAAAATGAAAGAGATTGCAGAATATTGCAGTACAAAATGGACTCATCTTGATTTATTTTTCATCAGAGAAACAAAGCAAGAATTAATTGAGAGTTTAAGTTATACAGATTTCGAATTTTTAAATCTACAATTAGAAATATCATTTGAAATAATAGAACGAGCAAAACCCAAACTAATAATTGTTTCAAACGCTTTGGCTTCCGAGTTTTTCGGAAAAATGAAAACAAAACATAAGAGTTTTAAGAAAATTTGGAAAGGTTTTGACTTATTTTTTGAAGACAATAATATTTTAGGGAAAAAATCGACATTTAACTCTGAAATTGGAACTTATGAAATTGAACTGAATAACGAAAAAGTTCCAATAATTTTTAGCGGAATGTTGTCTGGACAAAGAGCTCTTGACATTGGTTCTTTAGAAAGACTAAAATGGCAATCGAAAATGATATTAGAAAGTAGAACAAAAAAATAAATACTGGTGCTAACACCGTATAAACTTTATTGCTGGTTTTAGCTCACTTGGGAAATTCCTCCGGAATTTCGCCGTTCGTGTTTTATTTACTAAATTCACTGCTTAAACAACGCAACAAAGCTTATACAACAACGTTGTGCAACATATGAAAAAAACAGTATTCTTAATATTAACGCTTCTTATTTCAAATTTAATTTTGGCTCAAAATCGTGATGCCGAATATGTTGAATATGTAAGTGAACTTGCGAATATTGAAATTAATGAACTACTTAATTATCCAATTTCAAACTTAACGGAGAATGAAACTTTGAATGAGTTAAAGAAAAAAACTAACTCTGAATTGAATACTCTTGCATTAATAATATTGAATTATAAGTATGCGGAAACACTCGACTTTGAAATTGAAGAACAAACAAGGCTGTTAATGCGAATGGTTGAAATGGCTGATAAGTTTTATGAAAAAAATAAATTAATATTTTTAGAACATTCTGTTGGTTATCGTCCAACTTTCAGTGATGAAGAAGAAATATATAACAACAAAAAAGTACGGATTTTACTTATGGGTAGTGGAACTTGTATTATTGATGAAATTGACTATAATGCAAAGCGTATGTACAGGACATTTAATGAACGAATGAAAAAAAATATAGCGAAATAATACGTTGCACAACAACGTATAAAAATAATTGCGGTTTAGTGCTTAATCAAAGGTCGTTGCGTGTTTGTAACGTCTGATTTTCCTGCGGAAAATCCTCGCATACAAACCCGCAACTATTCTTATACATAAACGTTAGCCACAAGCTAAAAAAAACATCGTGCTAACCAATAAACATTGAACGAATTGAAAGTTAAAAACCCAATACCAAACGAAAATATTTCTGACTTTGTTCAGAATATACTTGTTATTGAAAATTTTCAAGTTACCAATCCATTTGTTTTACCATTGTATGCAAATGGTTCGCCAACACTTCTGTTCCAAACTGCAAAAGGAGAAATAAAAGGAAACTCAAACAATTTGACATTATTTGGACAAACAGTATTTCCAGAAACATTGACAATAAAAGAAGACTTCACTTTAATAGCATATTTTTTCAAACCATTTGCTCTATCTACTCTATTTGGTTTTTCCGCACAGGAATTGACAGATAATCCAATAGATATAAATTTATTGGAACCGTCTAAAACATTGGAATTACAAGAAAAACTATTGAATTCCAACTCAATAAATGAAATGATAAACTTGATTGACAATTACATTTTCAGTTTAGTGAATAAAATAAAAGCGGACATTAATTTAATAAAATTTGCTACAACAGAAATTGTAAAAAATCCAGACAATGAAATTCTTAAAAAAGTACAAAATGAACTTCATTTAACCGAAAGAACGTTTCAAAGAATGTTCAAGAAAAATGTAGGACTTTCACCAAATCAATATCGCAGAATTGGTCAATTTAGTAGTGCATTTAAACAATTACAACAAAAACAATTTGAAAATCTATTTGATATTGCATTTGACAATGGTTATTCAGACCAAAGCCATTTTACACGCTCATTTAAGGAATTTACAAACATCACACCAAAAGACTATTTGAAATTTGGAAATCTATCGAACGATTGATTTTGTCGGTTATGTTCTATTTTAAGGCTTTAACTCGTTCTATTTTTGTGCTGTAATTAATTGTTTAATCATTTTAAAAAACAAAAAAAATGGAAAATCAAATTTATCCTTGTCTTTGGTTTGACGGACAAGCACAAGAAGCATCAAAATTTTATTGCTCAATCTTTAAGAATTCAAAAATTATAGCTGACAATCAAATGGTCATAACATTTGAACTAAACGGCAAAAAATTTATGGGACTAAATGGTGGTCCAGAATTTAAGTTTAATGAAGCAGTTTCATTTGTAATTGATTGTGAAACTCAAGAAGAAATTGACCATTTATGGGAAAATTTAACTTCAGATGGCGGAAAAGAGGGAAATTGTGGTTGGTTAAAAGACAAATTTGGAGTTTCGTGGCAAGTTGTACCGACAATTTTACCAAAACTTTTAAGTAATCCGGACAGAGCAAAAAATGTGATGGACGCTTATATGAAAATGAAAAAGTTCGACATTGAGAAGCTAAAGAATGCGTAATTGCTATTTTTGAATTATGAATGCTAAAGAATTTATTGAAACTTTAAAAATAATCGGTCAAGATTATTCGGGAGAAATTCCGAAAAGGGAGATATTTTCTTTAGCTAAAGCATATCAGCAAATGCCAGTATTTGAGGTTGTAAACTTGCTTAAAGATAAAGATGATAACCATCGACTTGGAGCAGTATCAATTTTAGATTGGAAAGTACGAAATAAGAAAACTTCTAATGAAGAACGGAAAGAGATTTTCAAAGCATATATTGAAAATCATAATTGGATTGATAATTGGGGTTTGGTAGATAGAAGTGCACCTTATGTTGTTGGAGGTTATTTGCACGACAAAGACAAAAAACCATTGTACGATTTGGCAAAATCCAAAAATCCAATGGAACGAAGAACTGCAATTGTAAGCACTTACTATTTTATAAGAAAAAACGAAATAGAAGACACATTTAAAATTGCAGAAATCCTTGTGAACGACAAAGACGAATATGTACAAAAAGCTGTTGGCAGTTGGATTAGAGAAGCAGGAAAGAAAAATGAAGAGAAATTAAAGAACTTTCTTGACAAACACGCTACCGAAATGCCAAGAGTTATGCTTCGATACGCAATCGAAAAATTTGACAAGGAAACGAGAGAATATTACTTGAATTTAAAGAACAGAACGGAAAAAGCCAGTGGCTAATCGAGTAGACGGCTGACAATCGAATGATTGCCAGTGCGCCTCTCACACCACCGTACGTACGGGTCTCGTATACGGCGGTTCAACGTTCATCTCAACAATTGCTCTTTACACCAATTGAAGCTACC